>JBFMCJ010000571.1 GCA_040754675.1 Bacillota bacterium | reverse complement strand
TCCTGAGTTATCACGACAAGCCTCATGCGCGCACCAACTCAGAGAAAAGCTTCTCGTACTGACCGATGCAACCCTCCCGGGAGAAATGACGTTCTGCGTAAGCCCTCCCCCTGGCACCCATCTCTTCGCGGAGAGCCGGGTCACGGTAAAGCTTGAGGATCGCGCCCGCAAGACCCCGAGCATCGCCCGCCGGCACGCAGAACCCACATCCTGCCTCCTCGATTATCTTGGGAGCATCGCCGTCGAGGGGCATGCTAGCTACCACGGGTCGTCCGGCCGCCAGGATGGTTGCGAGCTTGGAAGGCACCACCGGCGTTGTAAGTTGTGCTTGGAGCGTCACCAGGCATACGTCAGCCCCCTGGAGGACCAAGGGATAAACATTCCGTGGTTGCATGGGCAAGAAGCGCACGTTCGACAACCCCAGAGTTGCGGCACGCACCACGGTGCTTTGCCGCCTAACCCCGTCTCCAACCAGCAAAAAGACGATGTCCTGGTGTTCGCGCAGCGAAGAGGCGGCCTCCAGGATGACGTCCATGTCCTGGAGGTAGCCCATGGTGCCAGCGAAGCACACCACGAACTCGCTGTTCAGACCATGATCGCGCCGGAAGGAATTCATCCGGTCACCCGGCCTGAACATGTCGACGTCGACCCAGTTGGGAATAACCCGCACCCTCTCCGCGGGTGCCCCACCCGACAGCAGGTGCTCGCGGTTGCCGGGAGAGTGAACGGTGAGAGCATCCGCGGTCCGGTAAATGAACCGCTCAATCGTCTCAAACAAGCGGATCAGCATCTTGCTTTTGAGTAGACCGGTGACGACCGCCTCCTTGGGGAAGAGGTCTTGAACATTGACCACAGAAGGCATACCCTTAAATCGCGACAAGATATAAGCTGACAAACCGATGGGTAACGGGGGAGAATACACAAGGACCACGTCATGGCGTTCAAGCATAAGGGCCCTCAACAGCAATGCTGCCGGCCGGACGAAATGATCCATCCCGCGGAAAACCGGGATGTGGTGCGGAAGCCGCGGAGCGCGGATCCTGAGGACTCTGATCCCTGCCACGAATTCGGACATCAGGAGCCCCCGTTTGTACTGAGCAATCTGCTTGGAGCCCACATTATAACCGGGATACCCGGTTACAACCGAGACCTCGTGGCCCCGGTGCACGAGCGTCTCGGCCAGCTCGAAAAACAGGTGAGATGCGGCGCCTACCTCGGGCGGAAAATAGGTTGTAAGCAAGAGTACCTTCACTGGCCCTGGTGACCCCCCGAAGCAGCCAGAAGTTCGGCCAGTTCAATGTGGACCGGAATGCCACGGAAGAGAGAGTCCTGAGCCGCTATCGTAGCCATCGTGGTGGCAACGTAATCTTCGAAAGGCACCGGTGGTTCACGCCTACCAGCAACGGCGCTGATGAATTCCTCCATCTCGGCCTTATGACCCCTATCAACGTTCAGCGCGGCCATAGAACGCCTTCTGCCGCCACCCACGTAGACCAAGCGGCGGAAGTCATCGATCACGCAGACCGATCCGCCCCCGAAGATCTCAACTCTCTCGCGGGAAAAAGCCTTGTCGCCGCGTGCAACGTAGCCGATCTGAGCCACGGACCCGTCAGCAAGGTTCAGGGTAACGGATACGTCGTCGGCGCTGACTTTTCCCGAACCGTCCCGCAGACCAGCCGTATAGACCAGGACGGGGTTCGCTCCGGCCAGGTACCCGGCGAGATCAACGAAGTGGCACACCTCTCCCAGGATGCGGCCCCCTCCCTCGTCAGCGTCAACCACCCAGCTGTCCCTGGGAACCGGCCCCGCGTTCACGCGACAGTGGATGAAAAGTGGGCCAGTGCGGGACATGAGTTCCCTGGCACGCCTGGTGAACGGCGAAAATCGCCGGTTGAACCCCACCATAAGAATCCTGGGGTTGGGCTCATACGCGGTCACGACCTGCCGCAACTCGTCTGTGGAGAGAGCGAGCGGCTTTTCCACAAACACGTGCTTGCCCGCATGCAGAGCGTCTACAACCATGCGGGCGTGCAGGTTGTGCCGCGTGAGGATCAGCACACCATCTATCTCGGGATCCTCCAGGATCTGGCGGTAGTCGGTAGTGCAGTACTCGAAGCCGAACTTACAACCGGCGTGCTGCCCGGTGAACCCGCTGGCTGTGGCAATTCCCCTCAGAACCACTCCTGGCATGCCCTTGAGGACGGGCAGGAGGGTAGTATTGGCGAAGAGGCCGGCTCCTATCACCCCGAGCCGCACAGCATCGGCCGGCGCCCGTACTGCGGGAACACGCAATTCAACCCGGGGGGCGAGCGAAGCCTGTGTCTCCGGGTAAGTCAGCAACACAGCAATGTACTTTTCCTTACCCTGCTGGATCAGGTCGTAAACCCTTTCGGCCTCGTCGATAGAGAAACGGTGCGTTATCAGAGGCGCCAGCCTAACCTTCCCGGCTGCCACGAGGTGCAGGAACTCCTGCAGGTTCCGCTGCTCCGTCCACCGCACGTAAGGGAGAGGGTAGTCGACCTCCTTTCGCTC
>JBFMCJ010000570.1 GCA_040754675.1 Bacillota bacterium | reverse complement strand
AGCCCTTGCCTTTGGCTAGTGGGCTCGTCCTGCCTCGCCCATCCGGGGACTTTCACCCCCAAGTCAGCGCCCATGCCGGGCGCACACGTAACAGGCCCTCGTCCGCTGGGACGAGGGCCTGCTCCCCGTGGTGCCACCCAACTGGGGCTTCCCTCCGGGTGACAAAAATGACCTTTCGCCTTGGGGCGAAAGGTCATTTCCGCGGTGCCACCCAAGTGGGAGACCCCACTCTGCCGGTACGGGCCTGGTTACGGCCGATACCGTTTCGCGGTAACGGGCGAATCCCGACCGCCCATACTGGAGGCCACAGCCTCGTTGGGGCAGCGGCTCCGGGGCCCATTCCCCGCATCGTGCGCGACCGGGCTCCCACCTGACCCCGGCTCTCTGGGCGGCGAGCGGTGCGGGTACTCCTCCCCTTCCTCGCCTGTGTGTTTGACTCATACTGTAACGGCCAGGTCCCGGTCTGTCAAGCCCGTGTGTTGCGTCGCTCAAAAGGTACTCGAAATCAGATCGTTGCCTCAAAACCAACAGGTCTTACGTTGCCCGAACCCTACGGCAGGCCGGCAGGCCACGCCGTACAATCGGGTCGCCCACCGGGCGCGGCCGTGGCCGCCGGCGCATGTACGACGGCATCGTCCCCGCACTCACTAAGGTCTGGGCCGTCCTGGACTGCCCCTCGGGCAAGCGCCTGGCCCCTGTCAGATCGCTCGTCGTTGTCGAGTCGCTGTGTGCAACAAGACTTCTGCGCGCTCAGCCCCAAACTCCCGTGGCTCGGAGCGTCCGCGCGCGACAGCTATGCCGGCCCCGCCAACAGTATTCAGAACCTCAGCAGCTTGAACACCCACAGGCCAGGCAATATGAAGGTCATGACCAACCAACTCCGGAACGCACGTTGGTACACATCCGTCACCTGCCGGAAGACGAACAGAGCGTCGCCGGCGGCAGCTGCGCTGTGCCCACAATGGTCGGGCTCATGGCGTTTCCTGGGGCTGCCTTGAACATGGCGGAGCCTCTTTTTCAGCACCGCGGTGCTGTCGAGGGCCTGCTACTACCGAGATCTGGCTTCGGACCCTCTTTCTGGGACCACTTTCAAGATCTGAGCGGCGCAGGTGGTGTTGATTGTAAGGTGCTCCAGATGGTAGCATAGGGCAGATGCCCCATGTCCTGGGGTGAGGGAACGGACACACCCCCGGTTGAGTCTCTTGACAGGCGAGAACCTCTCCGCTTCCAGGGACAGCAGGAGCTGAAGGGCATGCTCGCAGTCGGCCGAACGCGGACGGGCATAGTTCTGGGCGCGCTACTCATTTTAGCCCTGGCGCTTCAGGTTTCGGTCTGCGGTGTCTGGGCCGCATCTGGTCCCGAGATTCCCGACGAAATGGTGCTGTCCCGCGTCCGGGTTTCGGTCCATGGGCATACATACTACACCGTGCAACTCCAGGCACCTTTTGGTCCTGCCGAAGTCACCGCTCGCTACCCGAACGCGCGAACGGTCTACGTCGACGAGAACAGAAGAGTCGTGGGCGACCGGGAGGCGGCGCGGAAGATCGCCGTAATAGAGCACGCACTGCGCCTCAAGGAGCGTTTTGACCTCGATCAGATGAGGCAGCTGGTGTCCACGACGATGACCCAACAGGCGGTGCTCGCCGGCCTCAGGTTCGTCACGGACCAACTGGGAATCGTAACCGGAACGGCCATCAGGACCGCCCTGACCTCGGGCGCGAGTCTCCCGAGTGATGTGGCGTCGCAAGGGATGAAAACGGCTGAACTCCTCTTAGACCTGGTGAAGCTGATCCACGGCGTAGCCTACCTTGACCTCGTGGAGGCCGGGCGGGGTTACGAAGGAGCACAGGAGGTTGCTGCGGGAGGGCTGGCGGATTATGCTTCCGCTGCGCGGAACGAAGCGGAAACCGGCGGCCTGTCCAACAGCGTTAAGGTGACGGTACCCCGCCTTCCCGCTGCCCGCAAGGGGATAGGCATTATCCTCGATGACAACCCTCTACATGCCGACGTAGCGCCCGTCATCGTCGAGGGCCGAACCCTGCTTCCTGTCGGGACCATCGCTGAGGCTTTGGGAGCCGAAGTTGGGTGGGCCTCGGATACTGGAACAGTCACGCTCAGCCTGGGTGATACGGTAGTGCGGCCGCGGATCGACGACACTACCGCTCTGGTCAACGGTGTGCCGGTGACGCTTCATGTCCCGGCCCGGGTCACAGGCGGCAGGACTCTGGTGCCAGTCCGGTTCATCTCCGAGGCGTTCGGGGTGACCGCAGACTGGGATCCCGCTGCGCAGACGGTTCTCCGGAAGACCTCCTTGGGCGTCCCCGGGGTTCCAGCCCTGGCTTCCCCGGCGACGCACTGGATCACGAGGGCCGGTTGCTCTGGGACCGGGAGAGCAAGGAGCGCATTGCGACCATCTCCCTGTCCCCCGATGGGCGCTTCATCCTCGTGGCGACGCGGGACGGCGTCGTCCACCTGCTGCGGGGGCCGGCGGAGGATCGCTGATTACTGGGCTGCAGGAGCTGCGAGTTCTTTGGCCG
>JBFMCJ010000569.1 GCA_040754675.1 Bacillota bacterium | reverse complement strand
CCGTCCTTCACGCCTCACCCCTCCAGACCAGTTTTATGGGCCTGCAAACGAATTATCGGAGAACACAAAATCAGCGAACATGTATCGCCACACCCCCGAAGCAGGCACCAATGAAGAGACTGGACAAACGGGGAATTAAGCACCCACCACCGACCACGCCTTTTCCTCCAGCAGCCAGCGCCGCAGCCGGTACCAGCCCCAGCCACCCTTCCCGGTGAACAGCAGACGGCGGGGGTCCTCAACCCGAAACTCCGATTCAACCGCCCCGTTCCTGAAGCGGATAGGCTCATCAAACCGAATAACCATGCCCTTCCGCAGCTTCGGCCGCGCCTGGCGGGCGCGCAGGTTCTCCCAGCACTTCTGCCGCCACTCAAGAGCGCTCTTGTTGTCCGTTGGCGTGAGCATCTTCAGGATGCGCTCGGGACAGTTGTAGTAGTACGGATGCATCTCCTCACCCATGTCCTTGTAGCCGAAGTTAAACCTGTCCCGCGGCCGGAAGGCGAGCAGGCACACGATTGCGCTCACCTCGCGGCGGCCGTCCGGCCAGACCCGTTCGTGGGCAATGTAAGCCTCCCTCATGTTTACCACGGCGCAATCCAGCACCCGCCCTACAGAGCCATCCGAATACCGGTGCCCGAACTCCTCTTCGAAGAACCCGCGGACACTAAGCCCCCGAGGCTTCTCGAGAAACGTCCAGCCCATCTTCCACCCTCCCTCTCCTTTTTTCCGGACCCAGCCGAGCCCGGCGGCCAACTCTTCAAACAACGGAAGGGGAGGCCAGGAATCCGCCCAGCCTCCCCTGCACCTGCCGCAAAACCAATCAGGCAGCCAATCTGCAACCATGCACGCGCAGGAGGTCACCCGCCGCTTCCACAGCACAGCGGCCCCAGCCGGAAAACTCCTCGCCACCACACGACACATCCACCCGCCAGTCCCCCCGCCCGAGACGACGCGCTTGAACCGGAAAACCGAGTTTGCACAACACGTTCAGCGAGTGCGGGGCAGACGCTGCAGTGCGCACGAGCTCCTCATACGCGGCACGTTTGGCCGCGTTCCTCACACGGCGCGCGGCCCGAGCCCGTTCACATTCAGCCCACACGAACTCCTCCAGCAAGCGCCGCACAAGGTAGGTCTCCCGGCGGGGACGTACCCTATGCGACTCCTCCGCCTCACGGTACAGGCGCCATGCCAGATCAACACCGGCGTCCGGCTTTTCAAACACCCACCTCCGCAACCGGACAACCATCAGGTACAGCCGATCCCAAAAGGCCGTCGGTGGTTCAGGATCCTTGTCTACGCGATATTCGCACCCGTAACCACCGGTGTCACCTCTGATCACGACCGCAACTGCAGCAGGACTCCGGCCCGGCCTCAGCGCATAGCACAACCGCCCGTCCTTGCCCACCTCAAGCCCGACGTCAAAGAGCCGCTTGGTAAACCGCAAACCAGTGGCTTCAATCCACGGAATACCCCGGGGCAAGACCACCTCGACATACAGGAAATCCTCCCTCGCTTCGGCCCCCAGCTCCAGCAGGAGCCGGGCCACCCTCGCCACCCTCTCGTCCATGCAGCCAGGGCGGGCCCGCAGCCCGCCCCACTCCCCCCTTTCCGAAAAGAAGTCACGGGCAGGCCAGCAGGCCCTTCAGGAAACCGAAGCAACATCCCGCACCGCCAATGGAAGGCAGGCAACCTGCCGGGGACTACCGAAACACACCTCCGGCACGTTGCTGCACCAGGACGTCCCGGATTCCCCAAACCAGGCCACCACCACCTCACCATCCACGCCAACCTTCTCGTAGTAACCGCAGGGCCGGAACAGGTGCTCCGGCCCCAGGCCTTGAGACACCACACGATAAAACAGCACCCATACCCCCCTGCCCGGCAGACACCCAACCAGGGCCAGTCCAGGATCCCGGCCATTACAAACCTTTCTTCTGCCGCAAGGCAGCCCCGTTTTGGTTTCGCTAACTTTCCCGGGCCAGGGCTTCCAGAGCCGGCCGGTAACGTCTCAGGTCGTTGACCCGCCGCTGCAGGTCAGCCACGCCTTCCAGGATAATTCGGGCCACCACGGGCCTTTCTTCCGCACCAACTATTCCCAGGTCACGAAGATCTGCCCGCAACTGTTGGACGCGCCTGTCTACCTGCTCTATGTCCCAGGCCAACTTGCCTATTCGGTTGCTCGGCGCGGCCCTCACGGTCAGGAGCCTCCCTTCTTCCCCCCGCACTCGGGGCAGATCCAGCCCCTTTGGCGGGTGTACCGCCACCCACGCCGCCTCGCGTCCTGCCCGGCCTCGCGCCGGCGCTTTCCCTCCAGGTACTCCCAGGCCGGGCAGCACCCACAGAACACCGTGTACTGCACGTGCAGCCAGCCGCGCGGGCCAGGCCCCCGGCAGGACATCTCAACCACCCGCCCGGCGCCGCCCAGGCCGAGCTCCACCAGCCAGGGCCACCTGGGCGCCCAGCACAAACACCTCAGCATCCGGAAGCGCTTCGCACGCGGCCAGGAAACCGTCCAAGGTCATGTCCAGGGGAAGAAGGACTTCC
>JBFMCJ010000568.1 GCA_040754675.1 Bacillota bacterium | reverse complement strand
TCCGATGTAAATCGACCGTCGGGTGCCTGCCGCTCAAGGATCATGTGTAGAACCCTTGACAGGAGAGCATTTTCCGGAGAAACACCGACCGACATCAGGGCAACCGCCATCCAGCTGAGCTGATTGTGCTGCGGTTCGAACTAAGGGATCACACACCTTTTTCAGGCACTGCGACGGCCGGACAGCAACCGTTGCACGTCATAAGGGGGAAGATCTCGGCCGAGGAATAACGTCCTCAAGGACGTTGGTGTCACCAGGGACAACTTTTTGGCGTGGTACACTGGTCAACGCTGAGCAACCGGAGACCCGCTCCGCTGCCCGTCGACACGCGATGCCCGATCCACGGTCTGGCGCGCTATGCCGCTTTCACGAACTCCTTCTCGCGCAGGGAGAGAACCTGGCCCCGCACCAGGCGGGAGTACACCGGCCATCCCACCAACGCTATGGCTATCATGGTGTTTGTGAGGCTGGGCCCCAGCACGGCCGCGATGGCCATGGCCAGAATGAGTGATGAGTCAGCTCAACCAGCACCTCGGCTGCTCCTTACCCGATCAGAGAAGCAAGTCCTCGACCTCCTGCTGGACGGCCACACCTACCAGGAGATCGCAGCCCACCTCTACGTATCCGTGAACACCGTGAAGTACCACATCAAGAACATCTACCGCAAGGCGGGCTGCCGCTCCAGGAGCGAACTCATAGAGAGACTGGGGCCCACCCGCGGCAGATGGTGAACTACCGTTGGCGAGCAAACCGGCCACGAAGCCCCTACTCCATCTTCCACACCCGGCCGCCGCCGCGCAAGCACAGCAACCCGCCGAAATGGGCAGCATCCGCGGCTTCTTGCGCCCGCCCCCAGGACTGTTACGGGGGACCACCGGCCGATCACCGAAGGGAAAAGCCGTAGCACCAAGAGCGGGCCGGGACGCGGGCTTGCTTATCTATGGCAGCCGGGGATAAACGAGATTGACGTATTCTGCCACGACCGCCGCAAGCCTGGCTGCGAGGTCCCCGGGTGCTTCGGCTTCTATGCGAAGGGGGACCACAGCCCGGAGATTTCCGCCTTCGTAGAATCTCTCCACAGCAGGATGACCCTTGCATTTTGCCTCTCGGTTGATTTCGTCCAAGTGCGGGAACACATCTTCGGGGATCTGGTAGAAGAGAGGAGATCTGCCCACCTTGGCCCACGCGTTGACCCAGACGCCAAACCAACCCAGCCCCCGCTTTCGTTGGTCGAAGAAGTTAAAGCCAGCCCAGATGCCACCGTAATGTGCTGAACTGGAGAACCCGGGAATAAACGAAGACAGCTTCTGTTGGACCCCCATGTTTACATCCTGCACAAGAGGCCAGAGGCGCCAGATTGCCCCTCCTACCAACTGGTCTCCCAGCAGTTGAACCTCTTCGGGAGTGAACGCCCGCGGCAGTTCGCCGATGCGGAAAGAAACGAGTTGAGCGAAATCTTCAAGGTACACCTGCAACCGGGTATCCTGGACGCGCCTGGATAGCACTTCACATGCCTTTGCAACCTCCTCCCATGCCAGTTCCCCGACAGGCACCCCCAACCCCTTGTTTTTCATCTGGCCTACTGCCTCCAAAACAAGAGCTTGCAAGCTGTTTCTCGGGGCAATGATAATCAGCTTCGCCAGGCCCCCGGGGTTCTGTTCCCGCCACCCCAGTAGCGCTTGTGCGTAGGGGACAACCTGGTCGGTCTGAAATCCCGACATGACTTTCGCCTCGAAGATGAGGTAGAAATTGGGTCCTCCGATGACCAGATCCGGGTACGCCCCCGAAACGAACATTCGCGTTCGCACGCCCACTCCCGACACCTGAGGGCTTACCCCACAGAGGTGAAGGAATTCGGACAGCACCTCCTTCCACTCCAGCAGGTGGCGCAGGTACTCCGTGGCGATCGCGGTGCAGACGGTTGCTTTGCCCTGCGTCGGCGTGGTACACTGCTCCGGGAATTTGATTCACTTTTTGGGTCCAAAGGTGGTGAGCCAGTTGAAGGTTATAGATGCCCACGTACACCTCGGCACCTTCGGTTATCCC
This sequence comes from Bacillota bacterium, assembly GCA_040754675.1. Classification (NCBI taxonomy): domain Bacteria; kingdom Bacillati; phylum Bacillota; species Bacillota bacterium. Next base: position 502 of record JBFMCJ010000568.1, on the reverse strand, counting down.
TTCCACGTGGCCGCTACCATCGACGGCCTCATACAACTGATGGATGAATTCAACGTGGAAAAGGCTCTCTGCAGTTCACTGGAAAACCAGGTCACCCTGGACGCCATGAGGACGCATCCGGACAGGATCGTCGGTTTGGTATGGCTGAACCCCTACCAGGGGGATAAGGCAGTGATGGACCTGAGAACGGCGGTACGGGAACAGGGGTTCAGGGGGTTGAAACTGCATCCCTTGATCCACAGCTTCCTGCCCAACGACAGGGTCGTATACCCTTTGATCGAAGAAGCTGCCAGTTTGGGCATTGCGGTGTACATTCATTCGGGCCACCCGCCGTTCTCCCTGCCCTGGAGCATAGGAGAACTGGCAGAAAACTTCCCGCATGTCACGTTCGTGATGTACCACATGGGTCACGGGCACGGCGTTTACATCCAGGCAGCCATTGATGTGGCCAGAAGACTCCCCAACGTCCTCCTGGAGACCTCGGGTATGCCAATGCACACCA
>JBFMCJ010000567.1 GCA_040754675.1 Bacillota bacterium | reverse complement strand
TTTCCCCGTTCGGCCGAGCACGTGGCCGCCACCCTGCAGCTCGCCCGGGCGCATCGTGTGCCCGTGTTCAGCCGGGGGGCCGGGTCGGGCCTGAGCGGCGGATCCGTTCCCGACGGCGGCATCGCGCTGGTCATGACGCAGATGAACCGCATCCTCGAGGTCGACCTGCGCAATCTTCAGATGGTGGTGGAAGCGGGTGCCATCACCGCTGCCGTTCAGCAGGCGGCGCGGGTGCACGGCCTCTTCTACCCGCCCGACCCGGGCAGTTCCCGGGTCTCCACGATCGGGGGCAACATTGCCGAGAACGCCGCGGGGCCGCACAGCTTCCAGTACGGGCCCACGGGCAACTACGTGCTGGGCCTGGAGGTGGTGCTCGCCAGCGGCGACATCGTCGAACTCGGCGCCCGTACCACGAAAAACGCCTGCGGGTATGACCTGGTTCGCCTCATGGTGGGTTCTGAGGGCACGCTGGGCGTGGTCACGAAAGCCAGGCTGCGGCTGCTGCCGCTGCCGCCGGCCAGGGCCAGCCTGCTGGCCGCCGGTTTCTCTCCCGAGGAGCTGGAGGATCTCATCGTCCTGATGGCTGGCAGCCCGCACCGGCCCTCGAGCATCGAACTGCTCGACCGTTTCTGCGTGCGGCTACTGGCCGATCGGCTCGAGGCGGCCATCGGGACTGACGTACCCGGCGGGGCGTATGGCCTGATCCTGGCGGACTTTCTGGGCCAGAGCGCCGAGGTAGCCGAGAAGGCACAGGCGCTGGCCGAAAGCGTGCGAGGCCGCGGCGCACCCGCCGTGGCCATTCTGGATGGGACGCAGCAGGCGGAGCTTTGGGGAGCAAGGGAAGAGCTGTCGCCGCGCGTGGCACGCATTGAGCCCACCAAGATCTCCGAGGATGCCACGGTACCTCTGGGCGAGCTGGCGGGCTTCATGCGGGACATGGACGCCATTCGTGGGGAGTTCCGGGTCGAGGTGGTGGTCTTTGGCCACGCCGGCGACGGCAACTTGCACCCCAACTTCTTGACGGACGAGCGCGACCCGGAGCGCATGCGGCGCACCTGGCAGGCCATTGATGCCCTGTTCGAGGCCGCCATCCGGCGCGGCGGGACGCTTACCGGCGAACACGGGGTCGGCCGGCTGAAACTGCCCTACATGCGCCGAGCGCTGCCGCCCAATGCCCTCGAACTCATGGTGGCGGTCAAGCGGGCTCTCGACCCCGATGGGATTCTCAACCCCGGCAAGGCGATCCTGGAGCCGGCCAGCAGGGCACCCGGGGCCGATGGGGCGCGTGTGCCCCAACACTCTGCTGGGTGAGGGGGTCAGCCATGGAACTCGATGGCCAAGCAGCCCTGGTCTCGGGTGGAGCCGGAGGCCTCGGTGTCAGCATCGCCGAACGCCTGGCCCGGGCGGGTGCAAGGGTCGTCCTTGCCGACGTGGACGAAAAACGCTTGGCCAGAGCGCAGTCGCAGTTGGAAGGCATTGGGCTTGCTGTAGAGACCTTGCAGATGGACGTAACCCGGGTCGGCGAGATGGGACCTGCGCTGACCCGGGCGGAAAACCGCGTTGGGCCGATACGGGTGCTGGTGAACGCAGCAGGCATCAATATCCGAGAGCCTGCCGAGGCGGTGTCTGAAGAGCACTGGGATGCCATCATCAACGTAAACTTGAAGGGTTCGTTTTTCTGCGCCCAAGCGGTGGCCAGGCGGCTGCTGGAACTGAAGCTGCCGGGAAGCATTGTGAACCTTGGATCCACCGAAAGCGAGGGGACCATTCCCATGCTCTCGGTGTACGCCATCAGCAAGGGCGGCGTTGCGCAACTGACCCGGGCACTGGCGGTCGAATGGGCTCCTCACGGAATCCGCGTTAACGCTGTCTGCCCGGCGTACGTCGAGACCCCTCTGACCCACAAGTGGCTGGAGGATCCCCGCCGGCGAGACGTGTTCTTGAGCCGCACGCCCATGGGGCGGTTTGGCCGGCCTGAGGAGGTCGCCGAGGCCGTGCTGTTCCTGGCCTCCCCTCGTTCCAGCTACGTCACCGGCCACCTTCTCTACGTCGACGGCGGCTGGAATGCCCTATAGGTTGTGGCGGGCCGTTCACGAGAACCACAGCAGCGCGACGGCCGCGCTCCAGGCGAAGCCTCTGCCGCCCAGCCCTTCTCCAGTTTGCGGGTGGTAATACTCGCGAAAGCCGGAGGCGGCGAGGAGCCGCAGCGTATCCTCACGCACCCTCCGGGCGAGTTCGAGATGGCCGTACCGGGTCAGCCCCTGTTCGATCATCCAGTTCACGTTGAGCCAGACGGGGCCACGCCAGTAGCGGCGAGGGTCGAAACGCGGCTGGTTCGGAGCCAGGCTCGGAACGAGGAAGTTGACGGCCCGCCCCCAGGCTTCCAGGTGAAATGCGAGGTGCTGGGCAGCGGTGGTGTCGGGTATCCCTGCATACAGCGGCAGGAAGGCTGCCGAGGTGGGTACCCGGATCGGGCTGCCGGCGATGGCGTCGAGGGAGAAGTAGAGGCCTTCACCGTCGTCCCACAGCCGCCCAAAGGCCTGGGTGCCTT
>JBFMCJ010000566.1 GCA_040754675.1 Bacillota bacterium | reverse complement strand
GTCGAAAACGCGGCATCGCAACGGCGGCCCCTCCGGAGCCCCTGGACGTCCTTCACCACGTCGTACCGCTTGTCTTTCAGCCGCACCACCGCATGCAGGCCGAGCTGGCGCACCTCGTTCAGGAACGGCACCTCCGCATACAGCGCATCCACCGTCACCACGGCGCAGAAGTGGCCGTGACGGTGGACGGTTTGCCGCAACAGCCGCCGCCCTGCCACCACTTCGCCTTCCCCCGGCCGCTGGGCCTCCATTCCCCACACCACCGGGGGCGGGCCGGAGGGCGCCGGTCGGCGTCGAGGGTGCCGCTCTTGCTGGGTCGGCTCGGCGGCATCTGACCGAGCCACCGTCTGCAGCAGCACCTTCCGGTGGACGTACTCGACCCGCCCATCTGTGTGATGATAGACTGGACTTCTACAGTTTGAAAGTCAAGAATCCCGTCACGACGCGGTTTGCAGGGCGCGTTCAAGGGCGTTGGCACCACGCGTGACCTCGCGGACCGGGGGCGGCACGGTCACGCCCACCGCCTGAAGCACCTTGCCGGCCACCCCCTGCAGGGGCAACCGCAGGCGGTAAAGCCGGTCCTCGTGACGCACGTCTACCTCTTCCAGCGCCTCAAGGTCCCGCAGGATGTCGGCCCATTCCAGGGCAAGCCCCCTGGCCGCCAGACGCTGCTGCAGTTCGTGGGCCAGCAGCAACGCCAGGAAGCTGACGAACAGGTGCCCTGTGATGGTGGCGTCCCACTGGTGGTAGATGGGCCGGCTGTCGAGCAGGCTCTTGGCGGCCCGGAAGAAGGCCTCCACCTGCCACAGCCGCTTGTACTGCTGCGCCACCTCGGCAGCGCTCAGGTCCGTGTTGGTGCGAATCACGAACTTCCCGTCATAGCGAGCGGCGGTCCGCACCTTCGCCTCGTCGATGGTGATGCTGCCCTTGGCCACCTTCAGGAACCGCCGGAAGCCCCGGTTGCCCACCAGCGCCTTGGGCCCCCGGGCCAGCTTCTCCTGCACGGTCTGCAGCATGGCCTGGCGACTGGTCCGCTCCCGGGCCGCCTCCTGGGGGTTGTAGGCGACGATGTAGCGTCGGTCGTCCACCCAGACCTCCTTCACATAGAGGTTGGCGTCCACCTTCTGGTAGCGCCCGGCCCGGCTCAGCACCACGTCCCGAACCTCCTTGAAGGCCCGCAGCCGGGTGCCCAGGATGTAGGGGAGCCTGAGCCTCTCCAGCTCCTGGATCACCGATGCGCTAACCATGCCCCCGTCGGCCACCCAGCAGACCCGGGCCAGCCCAAAGCGCCGTTGGGCTTGGTGCACCATGGGTAAAAGGGCCTGGGTATCGGAGCGGTCGCCGGGGGCCACCTCCATGCAGACGGGGCGGCCCTGGTCGGTCAGCACCACCCCCATCACCACCTGGCGGCGGTCCGGCCGGTCGTCCCGGGAGTAGCCGTACGCTCCCAGGCTCCCGCCCCGCCCTTCGAAGTAGAAGCTCGTGGTGTCGAAGAAAACCAGCTGCACCTGGGTGAACAGGTCCCGGTGGAGGACAAACCAGGCCTCTTCGATGCGGTCCTTCGTCTCTCCCAGCCAGCGCATGGCCCGGTAGAAGTGGTGCAGCAGGCGGTCGTCGCTGCCCGGGATGGCCACGTCCCGCAGCCACCGCACCGCCTGGCGGTCCGACCCCGACTCGAACAGCCGGTGCAGCGTGCTGGCAAAGACCACCCGCTCCACGTCGAAGGTGAACCGGCGGCCCTCCAACAGGCTCTTCAAGACCCGGTCGACCTTCAGCTCCTGCCACAACCGCCCGAAAACCAGTGCCGGCCCGACGCGCCAGCTCTTCAACGCCTCCAACTTCCCTTCGGCGTGGGCCTGCTGGACCTGCTGGCGGAAGCGCCCCAGCGAGCGCAGCAGCGTTTCGATATCGCCCTCAGCCTGCAGGCGGTCCAAGCGCCCCAACGTGGCCACCACCCGCTGGCGGGTGGAGCGGCCCTCCCGGATGTTCTCCACCACCTGCAGGTAAGTGTAGCCCTTGACCGTTTTGGTGCGGACGAACACCTCGGTGCCCTCCTGTTATCACCTCCCATCGTGCCATTCAAGCCGCGACATGTCAAGCCCGCCTGTCATCAAAGTTGGCACCGCATTTTCGCCGTTCTTGAGAGCCGACCCGCGTCGTGACGCGACTTGCCCGAAGCAAGGAGGCCGGGACCGTAGAAGTCCAGCCAGACGCTCGACTGGTGGGCAAGGCGTACGAACGGCTCTCCCTCATCGTGACGAGCATCCTGGAGTTCCAAGAGTGGGGCGCGCTTTTCGACAGCCCGGCCAGCGCGGCGGCGGTACTCGACCGGCTGCTGCACCACGCCCACGTCATCACCCTCAAGGGCGAAAGCTACCGGATGCGCAGCACCCCGCCCGAAGGCTCGGCGGCCCCCGCCCTACGGGCGGGGGGTAGAGGGGAGGGAGGGACCCCCGCGTAGATCCCGCCTCCTACCTGGCCAGGACTGCGGGATTTTCGTGGCCAAAAGTGCGGTTTTTCAAGTGGCCGTTGATAGAAATGGCCGGGGCGTA
>JBFMCJ010000565.1 GCA_040754675.1 Bacillota bacterium | reverse complement strand
GCCACAAGAGCAGCAGCAGCAAACCGCCACCGCCGCCGCAACGGCCGCCCGGCCCCGCTCCATCCGGGCCGCCGGCCTCAAGCAGGCCGTCCTCGAACTCATCCGCCAGGCGGCCACCTGGATCCCCGAGGACGTGGAAGAAGCGCTGCGCCGGGCGCTGGCGCAAGAAGAACCGGGCAGCCTCGGCGCCCGGACGCTTTCGCTCATGCTGGACAACGTGGAACTCTCCCGCACCCGTTCGGTGCCGCTCTGCCAGGACACCGGGGCGCCCCTCTTCTGGGTCGAACTCCCCGAAGGGCAGTCGCTGCGGGCCGTGCGCCGCGCCATCGAGCAGGCCCTCGCAGAGGCCACGGCGCTGCAGTACCTGCGCCCCAACGCGGTGGATCCCGTCACCGGCCACAACAGCGGCAACAACCTGGGCCAGGGCGTCCCGGTCATCCACTTCGAGGAGTGGGACCGGCCGCAACTCGGCATCCACCTGGTGCTCAAGGGCGGCGGCTGCGAGAACGTGGGCGCCCAGTACTCGCTGCCCGATGCCCGCCTCAAGGCCGGCCGGGATCTGGAAGGCGTCAAGAGGGCGGTCCTGGACGCGGTCTGGCGAGCCCAGGGCAAGGGTTGCCCGCCGGGCATCCTCGGCGTCTGCATCGGGGGCGACCGCAGTTCCGGGTACGCCGAGTCGAAGCGCCAGCTCCTGCGCCGCCTCGACGACCGCAACCCCGACCCGGCGCTTGCGCGCCTGGAAGGCGAGATCGTCGCCGAAGCCAACGCCATGGGCATCGGCCCGCTGGGGCTCGGCGGGCGCTCCACGCTCTTGGCCGTCAAGATCGGCGCCGTCCACCGGCTGCCGGCCTCGTACTTCGTCACCATCTCGTACATGTGCTGGGAGCACCGGCGCCGCCATCTCGTCTGGTCCGTGGAAACGGGGGAAGGCACCATTGACTGAGCACGACGGCCGTCCGAGGCACGCTGCTCACGGCGGCGCGTCCGGCAACGCCGCCCCCGCCCGCACCACTTCGACGGTCAGGCTCGTCCCGCCCATCAGCGGGGAGCAGATCCTGGCCCTGCAGGCGGGCGACGTGGTCAGCATCAGCGGGGTCATCCTGACCGCCCGGGACGCGGCCCACAAGTTCATGGTGGAACACCTGATCGACCGCCCCCCGGCGCCCGAGGACCGGCCGCTTTACGACGAACTCCGCCGGGTGCTGGCCGGTGGCGTCATCTTCCACTGCGGCCCCATCGTGCGACGTGTCGGGGAACGCTGGGAGTTCGTCTCGGGCGGCCCCACCACCAGCATCCGGGCCGAAATCTACGAGCCCGAGGTGATCGGCCACTTCGGCGTGCGGGTCGTCATCGGCAAAGGCGGCATGGGCGACGGCACCCTGGCGGCCCTGCGGCAGTTCAAGGCCGTGTACGTGCACGGCATCGGCGGGGCGGGAGCGCTGACGGCCCGGGCCGTCAAAGAGGTGCTGGCGGTTTACAAAGAGGCCGAGTTCGGGCTGCCGGAGGCCTTCTGGAAGATCCGGGTCGAAGACCTGACCGGCATCGTCACCATGGATGCCCACGGCCAGAGCCTGCACCGGCAGATTGAAGACGAGTCCGCACAGGTGCTCGCGCACGGACACGAGTAGACGCCAGGGGCGGCCTGCCCCGTTCACACAGGCTGGCCCCGGCCATGTTCCCTGTGTGTGCGCGCGCCGGTGTTCGAACCCCGCCGAACTCAAGCGGGAGGCGCTGTGGCAGAAGGCCGAGCAGGTAGCCTCCCGCTGACGCGCTAATCTTCCTCCTGATGCGCCCGATGCCCCGGTGGGGGTCCGACTGACCGTCGGTCGGACCGACCGGCGGGCCTCTCAGGCAGGGCCCGTCACGTTGGCGGGACCGACCGACCGTCAGTCGGTCCGCCGGCCCGATCAGCCATCCGGGCGACAGGGCGCCACGCCAGCGGGGGTGAGCCCGGCATGGGCCGCGTAGGGGACACTCTTTGTTAGCCATGCCTTCCTCCAGTCCCTCGCTTGCCACGCCTACCCCGCCGTCCGAGGCGGCGCGCCGGTGGTTGCTGCTGGCCGTTGCCACGCTGCAGCAGGCGGGCCTGACCTTCGTCCGGTTCGGGCTTCCGGCCATCGCCCCGTTCATACGGTCGGATCTGGGGCTGTCGCTTGCGCAGACAGGCATCCTGCTCGGTGCGTTCGACCTGGGGGCGCTCCTTGCGTTTTACGCGACCGGCGTGGCCACCGACCGGTTCGGAGAGCGGCGGGTCATGGCGCTGGGGGCCACCTTCACGGGGCTCCTGGCGGCAGCTGCCGCAGCGGCGCCCGGCGTCCGGGAGCTGGTGGCCGTCCTGGCCGCGGCCGGCGCCGGGTTTCCGTCCAGCCAGGTGGCCGGCAGCCACGCCGTCATGGGGTGGTTCCGCGTACGAGAGCGGGGGGTCGCGATGGGGGTGCGCCAGGCCGGGCTCCCGCTCGGAGGGCTGGCGGGCGCCCTCGTCCTGCCCTGGATCGCCTCCACCGGCGGCTGGCGCCTTGCGATGGTGGTGGCGGGGGCGGGCTGTGCCCTCGGCGGGCTG
>JBFMCJ010000564.1 GCA_040754675.1 Bacillota bacterium | reverse complement strand
GGCCCACGTTGGAGTATGACGCGCTGACCCCGCCCGGCGATTCTTCGGGCAAGGCGCGGGCTGTTGCCGAAACCCAGAAGATGTGTATGGTAGGGGACTCCCTGGTCCTGTGCAGGTTCGTCGAGCGGGTATACGGATACACCCTCACTTGGAACAGGGAATCAGGCCAGGCTGGGCGCAAGGCCGAGATGTACGTCGAGCCTCTGAGGCTTGCCACCGGGCTCGACTTTACCCTCGACCAGCTCGAGACGGTCGGGGAACGGATCTGGAACCTCATACGATGGTATAACCTCGCGTGCGGCATGACCTCCGCCGACTTGGACGTGCTTCCTCGAAGGCTCCTCGAGGAACGTATTCCTTCTGGGCCAAGCGAGGGAAAGGGGCTCACCAGGGCAGATCTCCGGCGCATGCTGGGAGAGTATTATGCCTACGTGGGCTGGGATGATTCGGGGCGGCCGAAGCCCGAGACCTTAAGCCGCCTCGGGTTGCGCGGCAACCTCGCTTGAAAACGTACCGGCTGTTTTCCTCCTGAAGAGGCGAGGACGAGCCCTTGCGGGCGCCTGCCTATGATTCTTGCAAATTCGGGGGGTTGAAGCGTGGAAAGACCATACAAGTACATTATCAAGCCCGGGTGGCCGGGAGAAACGATGTGCTTCAAGGCACCTCACAAGAACGAAGTGCTGAGGGTATTGTTCGACCCCTCCACGACCGGAACGAAGCGGATGAGCGTTTGGCTTACTACGTTCGAGCCTGGAAAAGGGCCGGGGCTTCATACCCACCCGGAGCCCCACGAAGAGCTGTTATTCGTGCTGAGCGGCAAGGGCACCGAGCGTGTTGGAGAAGAAGTGAGAGAGGTCCGGGCTGGAGATGCAGTGTTCATCCCCCCAAACACCCCGCACGAAATAGTGAATACCGGCGATGACCTTCTCACCCTTCTGGTGGTCGCAGCGCCGCCCGGCCCCATCGAACAGGAACTTTACGTCCACCGTCTGAATAAAGTGGTGCCTACCCTGCATGTTGAGTTCTAGTCTATCCGGAATGACGGATGACTGGAGGTATCGTGACATGGCCATAGCCGGGTTGTTGGAGCCTCAAGTGGTGGAGCGTTTCAGGAGAATGTACGTAGGGCTCATCGTGGATGCGTGCGACCACCTTATAGGTGTAAGCTCAAGACGGTTTATGGACCCTGCAATACGGCCGATACATAAGGCGACGAAGATCGTCGGACAGGCTTATACCGTCTTGCAGGCGCCGGCACGGCGGGGGACCGGCCTTGCGGGGACGTTCGAAGCCGCCGAGGTGGCAAGCCCGGGACAGGTCATCGTGGTCGCGGGCGGCATGGACGAGGTGGCAATGTGGGGGGAGATGCTGTCAATACGCTGTAAGTATAGGGGGATAGAGGGTGCAGTGGTGGACGGTGGCTGTCGCGACGTCCCGTTCATAGAGGACATTGGCTTCCCCGTTTTCTTTCGCACCTTTGCGCCAACCTCTGCCCAGCCTAGAGTAGATACTATTGCCCACGGGGTGCCGGTCGAGTGCGGCGGCGTGCTGGTGGAGCCGGGTGACCTGGTATTCGGTGATGTGGACGGAATATGCGTGGTGCCCCGGAGTCAGATCCTCGACGTGCTCGCGTTTTGCGAAGAAAAGGCGGCCGAAGAAGAAGAGGTTCGGAACCGGCTTCGCTCTGGGAATTCGTTTTACGAGATCTCCAAAGACTTTAAGGTTTTATAGGCTAACGAGGAAAATGCTCAACTGCGTCGAATAGTACTTGGTGATGTTTGTGGTAGGACAATGATACCACGTGGGCAGAGCGGAGGGCGGTTCAGTCTATGCCTGCAGGAGGTTGATCCAGTTGTCTCAGTGCCGGTGGCCCATAAGTTACCTTCACTACGTCCCGGGAACCTCGAGTTACATCGAGATGATGCGCGGCGCGATGAAGGTGGTGTCCGAATGCGCCGCAGTCAAGCCGGGCGAGAAGGTGGTCATATCGACGGACACCAACAAGCTCAGGATAGCCGAGGCGCTTGCGGCCGCGACCTTAGCGGTGGGGGGTGTTCCGGTCATAGTGATGATAACGCCCCCAGGAGTCCATGGCGCTCAACCCCCAAAGCCAGTGGTGGCCGCTTGCAGGGAATCAGACGTCTTTTTCCTGCCGACTACTTTTTCACAGACCCACACGGATGCGAGGACCGAAGCTATAAAGCGGGGGGCCAGAGGGGCCACCATGTGCGAAGTTACTGAGGATGCCCTTTGCGTCGGGGCGGCCCTCGGGGACTTCGTCGATTGTGACAGGCGCGGCCGGGCGCTAGGGGCAATCCTCGCGAAAAGCCGGGAGGTGAGGATCACCACTCCCGCCGGCACGGATATACGGGGGATCGTGGAAGGCAGGCCTGTCCAGTACGAAACGGGACTCTTCCGGGAGCCGGGCCAGTTCGCAGCCTTCCCGGATAGCGAGATCAACATCTCCCCCGTGGAGGGAACGGCGGAAGGGGTGGTGGTCGCCGACGTCCGGGTGATGAGCGTTGGCGTAACCCTCTTTGACCCGGTGAAGATCGTGGTGAGGGGCG
>JBFMCJ010000563.1 GCA_040754675.1 Bacillota bacterium | reverse complement strand
GGTGCCGAGCTGGCCGGCGTAGTTGTAGCCCCACGCCACCACGCGACCGGTGCTGAGCCGGGCAAGCGAGAACTTGTAGCCAGCGGCCACCTCCACCACACCCTGAAGGACAGGGTTGGTGCCAGTTCCCCGCACCCGCACGGGATACGGTTTGCCTGCATTGGTGCCGTCGCCAAGCTGCCCCTTGTCGTTACGCCCCCAGGCCGCCACCGTCCCGTCGGAAAGCAGGGCAAGGCAGTGGTCATAACCCGCGGCCACCTGGACTACAGAGACTTCCTCACCAAGCTCGCCACTGCCCCCTATCCCCTTCACCGGCACCGGCAGCACGCTGTAAAGGCCTGAGCCGGACTGGCCATTGCCCAGCTGGCCATAGGTGTTGTCCCCCCACGACAGCACGCGCCCGGTGGAAAGCAGCGCCAGCGAGTAGTCATAGACCGAAATGTATCCCCCGCCCGCAACAACCTGCTCCACCCCCGTGAGCGGCTCGGAGGGGTTCGACGGGTCCCTCACGAGGACGGGCACGTTCCGGCCGGTCTGCGTGCCGTCCCCGAGTGCTCCGCGAAAGTTCGCCCCCCAGGCCGCCACCGTGCCATCGGGAAGCAGCGCCAGAGAGTGCCAGCCGCCCGCGGCCACCTGCACCGCACGCAGCTGGCCCTCGCCACCCACACTCTTCACCGGCACGGCCAGGTACCGGCACACGCCGGACTCGGCCCTGTCGCCGTTCCCCAACTGGCCGTAACTGTTGTGGCCCCACGACACCACCCGCCCATCAGACAGCAGCGCCAGAGCATGCTCTTCACCGGCCGAGACCCGCCTCACCCCCACCAGATACCCGCAGGGACTCCCCAGGTCGGCAACCCGAACCGGGTAGTCGGACCTGTCCCACGTGTCGTTCCCCAGCAGCCCTCCGCGCCGCCAGTCGAAGATCTGGGAGTACCCGCCCCACGTCACAAGGCTGCCGTCCGAAAGCAGTGCGCAGACGACGCTGCCCTTGCCAAGGCCCACCACGCCCGAAAGCCGGCCCTGGCCGCCAATACCGGGCACCCAGGCGGACCTGGTGAAGTCAAACCGCACAAGATAGCCATCGGACGTGACGCCGTGCCCCGGCATCAGCCTCACGATGCCCGAAACGGGCGCCGCTCCCTCGGTGTCAGGCACGAACACGGGAAGGAAATGGTCGTCCTTAGAGTCGAGATTGGGAAAACCACCCCAGGCAAGCACTTCGCCCGACGACAGCAGCGCATATCCCACGTGGACATCCGCCGCAATCGCAACCACACCACTGAGGCAGCTCCCCCCGTCAGGGGTCTTCACCGGATTCGGCAGCAGGGACCGAGCTCCCGGATCCGGAGGACTGTTGTCGCCGAGCTGGCCGACCTCATTATCCCCCCACGTTATGACGTACCCGTTCCTCAGAGCCATGGCAAAGGTGTCCCCAAGCGCTATATCCTGCACGGCGCCCACGAGCGACAGCCTGACCGGATAAGCGAACGACGGGTACGGCCCGCGCTCCCGCAACAGCACCTGGTAGAGGTTGCTACCCCAGCCCACCACGGTCCCGTCGCGGAGGAGGGCCAGAGAGGTATGGCCACCGGCGACGACCTTCACCACATCCCCGAGCTCGCCGACACCGCCCTCGCCCTTCACGAACACCGGGACCGTCCGGTAAAGGTGGTCGCTACCGGATTCCCCGTTCCCGAGCTGGCCGACATAGCTCTCACCCCAGGCCATCACCCGGCCGTCGGCAAGCAACGCGAGCGAGTGACGGGTCCCCGCAGCCACGCCCACCGCGTTCGTGATCCCCTGCACCAGCACGGGCCCCGCACGCGGTATCGTGGTGCCATCGCCAAGCTGGCCCTTGTCGTTGCTGCCCCACGCCACCACCCGCCCGTCGGAAAGCAACGCCACAACGTGATCCTGACCCACGGCCACCTGCGTTACCGGCACAGTGTTGCTCTCGCAGTCAAGCACCACCAACTGCCCGGAAGGCAGGCGCGCCAGGCGCAGCTGGTTTCGGCCCACAACCGTCCGCCCCTCGCCAAGCAACCCCTCCGACTCAAACACCGCAAGCTGCCTGCCAGCCGGGTAAAAACCCGACTCCGCTACCAGATCCTCCCCGGCGGACCGGAGGGGCATCCACTCGGGAAGATCCGGATTTATCCTCAGGGCCTTCCCCCGGTAACCCCCAATCTCCATCTGTACCGGGAACTTCAGCACCACCTGGTTCGACACCGGCCCCGCTGCCAGGCACAGAGAAGCCACGGCCAGGACGGCAACGGCTACAAGAAAGGCCCGGCGCCGGACCCGCCGAGCACGGACAGAAAAGTTCCGCATACGGACCACCTCCTTAGGTTCGCAACTGGTTGCACACGGTTACCACGCGCGAATCAGGACAACCGGCACGACGGACCCGCGCCCGAAGGCGGCAGACGCCAGTCCACCTGTGCCCGCCGTCTCCGTGAGTTGTCCCGCCTTACCACCTTCCCGCCCAAGAACGCTTGCCTGCCGCCGGCACACTGCCGCCCAGGAATGCCCGCAGGTCCTCGGGGTGCATGGACACTGCTTCCGCTGCCTCC
>JBFMCJ010000562.1 GCA_040754675.1 Bacillota bacterium | reverse complement strand
CATCATCGCTGTGGTTATACTGCTCCTCTTCTTCTTCAGGCGCAGCGAGAATGCATGAACCGCGCGGGGCTGTCCGGTGAAGGTCGGGGCCAGGACCCTGGAAAACGCCCGGGGTCCTGTCTCTTTGCGGACCCCGGTGTCCTGCTTCCGATGGCGTAGCAGTTCCCGGTGCTGGCATCGTAAGCCCCAAAAATCTGGTCGGAGCGGCCGGACTTGAACCGGCGACCTCGTGGTCCCGAACCACAGCCGGACCGCCTCCCTCCGTCACCCTGAATGGCCGAATGCAGGTATAGTGCGGATTCTGCCCCCATGCTATACAGCCACGTATGCGGTTGTCAAGGTGGGTATCCACCAGTTGGATTAGCAGCAGATTTGCAAGCCGTCCTGGCGCAAAAGACGGTAGCATTGCCTGGGCTAACGGTATCTCCCCCGCAGCCAAAGAGCGAACAGCAGGGGCGCCAGGGCCACCAGGGCGACCACGATAAGCCCGAAGATTTCCCCATGCTGCCCACCCCCATTCCATGTGGAATAGGTGCCGTCACGCCACGATCTCCCGTATCCGGGCCAGTTTCTCGCGGGCGACTTCGAGTTCGTCCACCACCCGCTTGTACTCCACCAGCGGTATCGCCTCCTCGGCCGGTTCGGGCTGCGGAGGCTTCGGCACGGGCTCGGCCATCAACACCGCCAGGTAGCGGTCGCGGATGACCTGGCCATAGGTGGCCCCGGCACGGTACGCCTCTTCCAGGCTGGCGAACCTGCTGCGGTCGTACCCCGGCCAGGCCCATCGGCCGGCCAGTTGCTCCAGGTACGGGCAGCAGCCGGCGTTGGCCTTAGCCGCCTCCCAACGGGGGTCGAGGAGCGGCCTACCCGACGGCAGGTCGCCGCCGACCGCGTAGAGGTACAGGTGCTGCACCACGGCCTCGCGCCCGGTCTGGCGGTCGGGGAACGATGCCCCGCGGCCCCCGCCGCCTGTGGCACCCAGACCACCGAAGTTGTTCTGGTCGGGCCGGACGTCGCCGCTGAAGCGGAACTTGCCGGTTTCGTGCAGGCTGAGCGAGAGCGCCACTTCGGGCCGGACGGGGTACAGCGGCCACAGCAACCAGTACCCGTCGGCCATGTCTTCCCAGCCCGGGCACTCGCGAGCCAGGTACGCCCGGGCCTGCTCCACCGTTACCTGCGGTGGCCCGCAGATCGGCGTGAGCCTGCCCAAAGCAGCATCGATGATCCGGCTCAGGGGATAGTGGTCTCCCGGGCAGCTCGTCGCGTTGAGGTCGCGGTGGGCGGCCAGCTTCGCGCCCGGGTAGCGTTCGAGTAGCCACGCGGCGACGGTGACTAGGGCGTGCTCCTGGCGGGCGGGCATCTGCTCCTTGCTGAAGTCGCCCTCCGCGCAAACGCCCACCGACTCGTGGTTGTGATCCTTGCAGTGCGCCCCCTGACTGTCGAGGCTGCGGCCGGCGTAGATGAGGCCAGCCTTATCGACAAAGAGGTGGTACCCGATCCCCAGCCAGTCCCGGTTCAGGTGCCACCGGTGCACGTCCTCCACTGTGCATCTGCTGGCAGCCGCGTGATGGAGAACGATGTAGTCCGTCTTCTGGCGGGGCGGTGGGGGCTCCTTGAAACGGAGCCCCCGGTCAGTCACGTTAGGCGCTGGCATCCGGCCCTTCTCCCTCGCGCTTGGCGTTCTCTTTCATCTTGCTGGCGCCCGCGTATACCCAGGTCACGATTCCGCCCAAGCCCGCACCGACGACCACGATGGCGGTCGCGGCCGGCCACAGGGCGTTGGCCACGCTCACGGCCACGCCCATGCCGATGGCTGCCAGGGGGGCCCATCTCGGCCTGACGATGCCGGCAATCTTGAGCGCTTCAAGGAGCACCCAGATCGCCGCGGCGGCAGAGACGCCGCCGATTGCCAGATCCTTCAGTCCGTCCAGGTTCATGGTCTTACCTCCCTGTGATAATGTAGAGGGCCATGCCGACGCAGGCACTGGACAGCAGCGAAATGAGCACCGTCACCGCCCACGTCGGCCTCCTGCCCCAGTCCTCCCTCAGCCGTCGCAGGTCCTTTTGGATCTCCGCGAGGAGGCCGTTCTGCCTGACCCGCCACTCCTCGAGGTCCGAAACTCTCTCGTCTATGCGCGCGACTTCCACCTCCAAGTTGGCAGACACCGGAGACCACCTCCTACCGAATCAGGCGGCAGGGAACTTCCTGCCGGCAGCGAATACCTCTGGCCGAGTGAAGAGCGGAGGAGGTATGCCGAGTTGCACCAGTACGCGGGCCAGCTAACGAAACTCCGTTCTGACCTGGAACTAGCCTACAAAGAGAGGGACACCCATAAGATCCTTGAGATCTCTCGACAGATCGACCGGATCGTTGTGGGCATCATGTCCGAGAGGAGGGGGTCCAGCCGTGGAACTAGAGCAGTTGTGCCAGAGGATCAGCGAGCTGTGCCGGGAAATAATGGCGACCGAGTCGGAAGCCCGGCTGAGGGACATTCTGCAGGAGTTGTTGGACCTCCTCGACCATCTCATTGACGCGCTCAAGAGCGAAGAGTAAACAGCGGGCGCCCCAGCCGGGGCGCCTGCAGCTTATG
>JBFMCJ010000561.1 GCA_040754675.1 Bacillota bacterium | reverse complement strand
ATCGCAGGGCTGGACCTGCTGCGCAAGTACCAGGACGACCCGCAGCTCGACGCCCTGCGGGAGGGGGTTCGCCTGCTGGCCCAGGCCCTCATGGAGCTGGAGGTGAGCCAGCAGGCAGGGGCGGGACACTATGAACGCACGCCCTAGCCAAGGGCACTTACGTTGAGCCCTCAAAGCTGACGCTTGCCGAGTTCCTGGAGCAGCACTTCATCGCACACCTGGTCGCCAAAGGCCGCTCGCCGGCTACGGTCGAATCCTACCGTCGCAACATCAAGGAACACATCATCCCGCACCTCGGTCACCTGCGGCTCGACCAGCTTGCGCCGCTGCACATCGAGCAGTGGATCAACACCGTCACCACGTCGCCCATCGGCAAAAGCCGCCACGTGCGCCGGCCTAGCAACCGCAGCCTGCAATACTGGCGGATGATTCTGCGCCGTGCCCTGCAGTACGCCGTCGAGATGGAGCTTCTCCCCCGCAACTCGGCCGACCGGGTAAAGGCGCCGAAAGTGGTCTATGGCCGGCCGGAGGCGTAAACCCGCGAGGGGTGGAGCGCATCTTGGCTGTCTGCCCCCGCTATCGCATCGGTGCCCTGGTCACCGCCACCCTCTACACCGGCGCCCGACTGGGCGAGCTTCTGGCTGTTCGCTGGTCAGACGTGGACTTTACGGCCGGCGTCATTACCTTCCGGCGCACCTTGATAGGGGCCGGAAGCCAGAAAGACGGCCGCGATCCGCTTTTCAAGGAGTCTACGAAAAACAACGAAATCCGCGACGTCCCGGTGGCGCCGGAGTTGGCCGAGACGCTTCGAGCCTGGCGCCGACGGTGGGCCAAGGAGCGGATGAAGGTGGGCGACGGATACTTCGAGCGCTTCAATCTCGTCTTTCCGACCGCCACCGGCTGGCCCATGAGCACCGCAACGCCCAGCGAGACTCGGCGGCGCTGCTAAAGGCTGCGGGCGTGCGTCTGCTATCCCCGCACAAGTTCCGGCACACCTTTGCCACGAGGCTACTCCACGCCGGCGCCGACGTGGACGTGGTGGCAGAACTCCTGGGCGACGACTTGCAGACGATTAAGCGGCACTACGCGGATACCCGGTGGGGTAATCGCTTCTCGCCATGACGCCGTTTGCCGCCCGTGGCCTGCTTTCGCTGGTGACTGGAAGGTGCTTCCGTTTTGGCAGGGTTTTGACGATTAGGCTCGCTTTTTCCAGAATGCTCCCAGTCCGGCTTCGAAAAACGCTTGTCGTGACTGGTGCGCCCGGCAGGATTCGAACCCGCGACCTTGGGCTTAGAAGGCCCCTGCTCTGTCCCCTGAGCTACGGGCGCCCCAAAAGAGATGGAGCGGGTGAGGGGAATCGAACCCCCGTACCTGGCTTGGAAGGCCAGTGCTCTACCATTGAGCTACACCCGCCCACGGGTCGCTGCGGCCGAGACCCATGATAAGGTGGCCGCAGGTCGCTGTCAACAGCGAGGCGGCCTGCAGCCGCTGATGTCTCCGTATCGCGATGACCTGCCCGTGCAAGCCGCTGCGCGGCGCTACCGCCGCGCTGGTCGATGGGGTTCACCGCCCTGTCCCGGGTTGTCGTATGGCCGCATCGGGAGGATAACTCCTCCTGCTTACGCACACTCTCGGAGGTTTTCTCCGGGCCTTCGGTACACGGCTGGATCGGGGCTGCCGCGAGCCGTCCTCGCGCCTCTCTACCGCTTGCAGCACGCTCCTGCCTTGCCCGCCGAACCTGAGGGCGATGACGGGCTGCCGCTGCCGTGTAACCGGACCCTCGGAGGAGACCAGACCCGGCATCGTCTGGCGCCCCGTGGGGGTTCGTCGGGCACCGAACGGGCACTCCTTTCTCCAGTAATCGGTTGCTAGGAGGAGTTTTCCTCCATACGTCGAAAGCCCCCATCGACGAGGGCGGCGAAGGCCCATGCCTCCACGCGTCCACCCGTTAAAAGGGGCAGGGACGGATTCTGGAGAGGGAGTCTAGCAATGGGGGGTAAGGACCCATGGTGACGAGGAACGGCGGGCGGTACGGGAAGGCTCTCATGAGGCTGGCAGCGCTGTGTGTCGTGCTCCTCACCCTGGCCACACTCACATCCGGAGCTGCCCCGGCCAGGACCAAGATTCTCTACTGGACGGGATGGGGAGGGAGTGAGCTCGAGGATCTGAAGCGCATCATCGACGAAGGCTTCAACAAACAGCAGGATGCTATCGAGGTCGAGACCGTCACCATCTTCGGCGCCTATGAGAAGCTCTTGGCGGCAATCGCGGGCGGTCAGGCACCTGACTTGGTCTCCGCCGTCTGGGAGTATCAGCTTCCTTCCCTCGCCGCACGTAAAGCTTTACGGCCTTTGGATGACTTCGTGCAGACTTCGACCGTAGTCAAGGCGGAAGACTACTGGCCGCGCCTCTGGCAGTCCCTGCAGTACCAGGGAAAGATATACGGCCTGCCCATCACCACCAACGCCAAGTTCCTGGCCTTCAACGTCGACATGGCCGTGGCCGCGGGCCTGGACCCGGGCAGGCCGCCCCGAACCACCGCTGAACTCGACCTCTGGGCCAGGAAGCTGACCCGGATGGATTCCCAGGGC
>JBFMCJ010000560.1 GCA_040754675.1 Bacillota bacterium | reverse complement strand
CGAGCAGGCCCTGCGCGTGCAGGTGGACAGGTTCCAGAAGCCGCGGGCCGCGCTGCTTTGGCTGGTGGAGTCGCTGGGCAGCCGGGTGCAGGCGTGCCTGCCGGAGATCAAGACCCTGCTGGCCCGGGGGCCGCTGGACGCGGCTTCTGCGACGCACCTTGAGCGCTGGGTTCAAGTGTTCCGGTACGCGGCTGAGGTGCTGGAGCCCCCCGTGAGGGAGGCTCTCTCGTCAAACGGTGAGCCGGAAGCTGCAACAAGCAAGAAGGAGGGGTGAAACGTGTACGGGACAGAGGTGAGGCCGGAGGGCTGGGCGGAGGACAGGCTGGTGCTGCCGAAGGACCCCTGGCCCGAGCTGTACGCGGCGATGGAGGCGGGAAAGAGGGTTGACGCACGGGTGGTAGGTGTGGAAGGGCGGGGGGAGGACGTCCGCTTCGTGCTGGACCTGGGCGGGGTGCGCGGGTACCTGCCCATGCCCGACGCGGGCGACGGGCTACCCTCCAACCCGGTGGCCCTGGTGGGCGCGTACCTGGCCTGCCGGATCAGGGCGTGCGACCGCAGGGAGGGCTCCTGCCTGCTGGAGCGCCGCTCCCTCCTGGAGGAGATGTCCCGGCAGACCTGGGCGGAGCTGGAGTCCGGGTGCCGGGAGCTCCTGGCGCTGCGGGCCAGGGAGAGGGAACTGGGGAAGGACACCGGTGGGCTTGCCCGGGCCGAGCTGCGCCGGGTGAGGAGCCGCATCGTGGAAGTCGCTCCTCTCTGGCGGGCGGTGGTGAGGTGGGTGGCACGTTCGCACGCCACGGTTGACCTGGGCGGCGTGACCGGCAGGCTGCCCAGGGTGGAGTTTTCCTGGTCGCCCCCGGACCACCTGCGCGAGGTGCTCTCCCCGGGGGACTGCGTGCAGGTGAAGGTGATCGATCTGGACGCTGCCCGGAGGGAGGCCGTGGTGTCCCGGCGCTGGGCGCTGCCCGACCCCTGGCAGGGTGCGGCGGCCCGCTACCGCCGGGGAGGGGTGTACTCAGCCCGGGTGGTGCGGCTGGTGTCCGACGGCCATGCCCTGCTCGCGGAGCTGGAGCCGGGCCTGGCGCTCCTTGCCCACTCGCCTCCCGGCGGGCTTCCCGTGGGCGCCGGCGTCCTGCTGGAGGTGAGGGAAGTTGACGAGCCTTCCAGGAGAGGTACCGGCAGAATTGTGCGGGTTCTCTCCCGCGGATGACGGCCGGGGGCCTTTCTCCGGCGACGCCTCCGGGCGGATGGAGGTGCGGGTGGAGTCCCGCGGGATAACCTGCGCGGAGGTCCTGTACGACACCGACGGCCGCATCTGCGAGCTCGCCCTGGGCCTGCGGGCCCTGACCCGCGCCCAGGCGGCGCACGCGCTGGAGCGCAACTGCCGTGCGGCCATGGCCAGGCTGTACGCCCTGGGCTTTCTCGACCGTCTGGTCACGGGCGTCACTCCGCCGGGCTACTGCCCCGGGCCGGAGCTCAGGCGCCGGCGGGGTCTGGTGCTGGGGGCGTTCACGGCCCCGCGCTTCCTCCGGCTGGTCGCGGCGGCGCAGTTGTGGCTGTGCCTGCCGGGCGGCTCCTGGAAGGCGGAGCCGCACCTGGGCTTCCAGGCCCGCTGGGAGTACCGCGAGGCGGTGTTCTGGGTGATCGCGCCCAGGGTCTGGCCCCTGGAGGTGGGGTGGTTTCGCGAAAACGCGGGTTTTCTCCCCGAAGGCGAGCGCGTGCTGGTGGTCGCGGGCACCCCGCAGCTTGCGGAGGAGTGCGCCCGCGCCTGCCCGGAGCACGTGGATGCCCGCTACACCTGGGACCGGGCGCTCCTGCGGCCGGGCGAGCCGGTGCAGTTCTGGGCGCCGGCCCGCGGCGGGCTTGCCGAGGCCGAGAGGCTCCCCCCCGGGGGGCTTGACAGGGGCGGCCCGCCGGTGCTACTATGAGGGTGCCGGCGCCGGTGCCGGCTTGTGGTGTTTCCACGGACGTGTTCCCGCCTTCGGGCGGGTTTCTTCGTTGAGCGGTGATCGGGCCTCTGGCCGTTTCGGCCGGGGGCCCGTTGGCCGCGGGACGCGGTCCTGCGGCCCGGGGATGAGTTCGCCCCGCGGCATGGTTGCGGGGCGGTGAGGGAAGGCGCGTGGACCCTGCCCAAAGAGGCGGGCCCAGGTGCCTTTTTGCGTTTGGGGAGGAGGGAGACTAACGGTGGTGTTGGGGGCTCTTGTGTTGCTCCTCGCCGGAGCGGTGGGCGTGGCCGTGGTGCGCGTGGTTGCGGCACGGCGTCTGGCCCGGTTCCAGGCGGGCCGGCCGGGCGCCGGTTACGCCCTTGCCCTGGGCAAGCGCGCCGGGCTGGGGCTGCGGCTGGTGCTCGCTGAGGGCCTGGCCCACGGGCAGGCAGCCTACCTTCCGGAGAGGCGGGAGCTCGTGCTCTCCCGCGCGGTGTGGGAGGGCAAAGGGGTTTGGGCAGCCGTGGTGGCGGCCCACGAGGTGGGCCACGCCGTGGACCACGGCCGGGGTGGCCTGCCGGCGTTTTTGCTCGCCGCCAACGGAGCGAGCGGCCGCCTGCTGCTCCTGGCGTGGGGCTCCGCGGTGCTGGTGCTGGTGCTTTCTCTGGTG
>JBFMCJ010000559.1 GCA_040754675.1 Bacillota bacterium | reverse complement strand
GAAAGCGCACCTGCACCCGAACCACCCGCTCCTGCGAGCGCCTGAAAAGTGGCCGCTTCATGGGTAGTCCCTGGCACGGGCCGTTTTGCCTGTCCCGGCCCGGCAGGGACGGGACGGGCGCGCTGCTGCGGGGCGGCCAGACGGTAGCACCGAACAGGCGGCCAACACCCGACACGAAAAAGGTGGGGGCGGCCTCCAGCGCCGCCCCCACCCTGCGAAGGGAGCCCGGTTGTGCTCTTACGCGCCTGCTCGCTTACTGGTACGGCTCTCAGGCTCGGCCAGTATCTCGTTCCAGGGCCTGTCCTTCATGGCCTCCGGAACGAACAGGTTGCCCCACTCGGGAACGATGAGGCGCCTGTCGGCGCGGGCACCACACCGGCAGCCGGCCGGCCTCAAGATGCAAAACGGCCGGAGCCCAGGCGGCGGGCCCGTTCGACCAGAGCGCCGAGAGCCCGCACTCCTCGCCACAGAGACGGGTACGCCGGGACGCCCGAGCGGTTGAGGGCGCGGCGGGCTTCGGCGCTTGCCTGCGCCCCGATGGACGTCACAACGATGGGTTTAGCCGCCGAGCGCGCAAAGGCGGTGATCACGTCCAGGAGCCGGGCGTCCAGACCCGGAGGCTCGAGCTGCACCGAGCAGAGGATGGCGTCCACCCCCGGGTCTTCGTTGAGAATGGCCAGCGCCCGCTCGTACGTGACCACACCGGCGCTCGCGGTGAGGTCGACGGGGTTCTCCACCGATGCGAAGGGCAGAACCTCCCGCCGCAGCGCTTCCCGGGTGCTGTCCGAAAACCGCGCCAGGCGCACCTTCACCGAACGCTCGGCGGCCTCCAGGTAGTCGGCCATCATCACCCCGTGCCCGCCGGCCGAAACGAGCACGGCGACCCGGTCCCCCGGGGGAAGCGGCGAGCAGGCAAGCGCCCAGGCCACGTCCACCAGTTCCTCGTCGTCATACGCCCGGTAGATGCCGAGCTGGCGGAAAACGCCGTCCACCACGCGCTCGCCGGCCGCCAGGGACCCCGTGTGCAAGGCGGCCGCCCGCGCCCCTGCTGAACTGCGCCCCGCTTTCACCACGCAGACGGGCAGGCGGGCGGTCAGCTCGCGGGCCGTCTCGAAGAAGCCGGCCCCGTCCCCGAAACTCTCGAGGTACAGAGCCAGGGCCTTCACGTCGGGCTGGATGGCGAGGTAGGCCATGAGTTCGTTTTCGTTGATATCGAGGCGGTTGCCGAGGCCCACGAACGAGTGAAAGCCAATCCCCTCGGCCGCCGCTGCGCTCATACGCGTCACCGCCGTGGCTCCGCTTTGCGAGATGAACGCCAGCGGCCCGGGGCCGGGGCGCAGGGCCCGCTCCCGCACGACGAACAGGGTATCCAGGCCCGACTTCGGCACCAGCACTCCCAGCGTGTTTGGCCCCAGCAGGCGAAGGCCGCTCGAACGCACGATGCGGCGCAGCTCCTCTTCGAGGAGGCGACCTTGCTCGCCCGTCTCCCCGAAGCCGCCGGCCACCACAATGGCGGCCTTCACGCCCCGGCGGGCGCACGCCTGCACCACGTCCGGCACGGCCGCAGCCGGGGTGGCGACCACGGCGAGCTCCACGGGCTCGGGAAGGGCGTCGATCGAAGGGAAACAAGAAACCCCGTGCACCTCACTGGCGCCGGGGTTAACCGCGTAGACGCGAGCATTGCTGTCGAGCAGGTACCGGAGGATCAAGCCACCGGGCTTCGCAGCGTCCCGGCTTGCTCCCACCACGGCGATGCTCGCCGGCCGCAGGAGCGCATCAAGGGCCGCCCAGGCAACCACTCCCTTTCATGCCGCGAGCCTACAAGCTTATCGTACGGCGGGTGCGGGCACCCGGCAACCCGGGCTGGACCCCGTAGGGAGTGCCGTGCATCCCGTATCCAGTATGGCTACCCGAACGCGTCCGGGACCGCGCTCGCACCCCGTCCGGCACCCTATGCGGCAGCCTACCCTGCGGCCACCGGTGGACGCCGGTGGATTCCGGGTCCTGGACGGACTGCTCTCGAGGCCTGTCCTGGCGACGTTGGTCGCACGCCCGGAGAACCGGGTGGACCGGAAGACCCTGGAAAAGGCCGCGGGCGGATATAACGGCGAGTTGTACAACACCGAGGAGGTCCGAAGCGAGCTAAAGGGCCTCGGGCATGTGTTCGAGAGCTACTCGGACACCGAGGTGTTGCTGCGAAGCTACATGGAGTGGGGGCCCCAGTGCACGGCCAGGTTCAACGGAATCTTCGCCTTCGCCGTCTGGGACGACGCCAGGGCGCGCCTCTTCATGGCCCGGGACCGGCTGGGCGTCAAGCCGTTGTTTTACGCCGAGCGCGATGGTGGGTTGTTGTTTGGCTCCGAACTGAAAGCCCTCCTGGCCCACCCTGCGGTTCCGCCCGAAATTGACGCCGAGGGTCTCGCCGAAGTGCTGGTCGTGGGCCCGGGGCGAACTCCCGGCCACGGGGTCTTCCGCGGCGTACACGAATTGAAGCCCGGGTGGTGGCTGTTGTTCGAGCGGGACGTCGCGTCCTCCGCGGGCCCCGGGCCACGCCCGGTGAGGGGCCGCCTGCGAACCCTCCCCTACTGGTCGCTGCAAA
>JBFMCJ010000558.1 GCA_040754675.1 Bacillota bacterium | reverse complement strand
CCGCTGTGACCGGGTCGTCCGTACCGGGATCTATGACCACTACGGCCCCTAGCTTCTGCGCAAGCCGTCGCCGCTCGGGCTGCAAGTCAATCCCGACCACAAACGCCCCCAACAGGCGGCAGACTTGGACATGCAGGCATCCCATCGGGCCCAAGCCGTAGACAACTACCGTGTCCCCGGCGGTAACGTGGCAGATCTCCTGGTCTGCCTTCACGACGCTCGCAAGCGGCTCCGTGCACGAAGCCTCCCCGAAAGAGACATGATCCGGGACAGGGAGCACGGCCGTTTCGTGCACCGTGATGTACTCCGCGAAGGCGCCCATGTACGACACCCGGTTGTAGCAGGCGGAAAACTTTCCTCGGCGGCACTGGTAGCAACGGTAACAAGGCAACCATGAGTAAGCAGTCACCCTGTCTCCTTCCTTGCAGCTCCTTACGTGCGACCCCACGGCTGCAACAGTACCCGCAAACTCGTGGCCTACCCTCACCGGTTGGTGCATTTCTTTAATGCCCCGGTATTCCCTCAGGTCTGATGGGCAGATGCTGGCTTCGTGGACGGCTATAACTACGTCATTGGGACCGGGGTCAGTCCACGGAAGCTCTTCAACCCTCACGTCCCCTACGCCGTAGACCAGCGCTGCACGGAAAGTACGAGTCATCACGTCCATGCCCCCATCAATACCGCTTCTCCCTCGGCCGCTCGAACTTGCCGAACCGCTCAAGGGCGAGGCGGAGTTCTTCGTGTTCCTCCGCATACTCATCGAGAGGCTGACCAGATGTCACTGCGTCTATCGCTTGCCGGATCGCACGCACGCCAGCGCGGATCCCAGCCGGGTGCCCATGGATTGCGGCTCCACCCCCCAGGATGACGTCCGTTCCGTAGTCCGCCACGAACACCGGAACCTTCCCGGCTACGGAGGAAAGGAGGGCAAAGGTCTTGGGCAGGTCGTAGAACTTGGCCTGCAGCGCATGCTTGGCCCTCACGTACCTCTCGAGTTCTGCCACAGTGGCCCACTTGACCCAAGCGGATCCGGGCAGGTAGATGTCCGCGCCGCAGAGGCGCGCCAGCTTGGCCCACACCACGCGTGAAATCCGGGTTACCGACTCGGAACCGGCCGGGTGAAAGAGAATGGGCACTCCGATGCTCGCGTCTTCGGCGAGGGAACGAAGG
Source organism: Bacillota bacterium (assembly GCA_040754675.1). Classification (NCBI taxonomy): domain Bacteria; kingdom Bacillati; phylum Bacillota; species Bacillota bacterium. The sequence continues at coordinate 1,441 of JBFMCJ010000558.1, read as the reverse complement.
GTCTCCAGCCCGCACGGGAAGTTGACCATGACCCCGCTGGCACCCATTTCTACCGCCTTGCGGGCCTTATCGAGCACCCTGCCCGTGCGGTCGGTTACGTTGACCGTGTAAATGACTTTCTTGCCGCATTCCTCATAGGCCCGCCGCAGTGCCCTGACGACTTCCCGCACCCGATCTTCGAACGTACAGTTATAGGTCTCGGCCAGCATCTCGTCATCCTTGATGTGGTCCACCCCACCCATGGCCGCCTCGTAACACATCTCGGCGATGACCTTCGGGGGGAGACCCAATTTAGGTTTGATCATCATGTTAACCAGTGGGCGATCCGGCACGCCAAGAAGCTCTCTAATCCCGTCCACACCGAACCTCGGCCCGGGAAAAACGTTGCACAGTGACTTGGGAAACCATATGTCCTCCAGTATCACCCGCCCAGGCATTGAGGTGATGTTCCCGGCCACCGCGGTGAGGAGCATGGGAATGTCCCCTTCCCATCCGACCGGGCCCTTCAAGGGGAACGCTACTTGAACGATGGCACCCTTGACGCCTTCCCGCACCTGAGGAACCGGGTAGTACCCCACGACCTTGGCCCCCAGGTTCTTCCTCACGTCCGGCGTCTCACCCGGAAAATCGATCCAGCCCCCTGTGGACGCCTCCAGGGTCATGAAACCTACAAGTTCCAAGTGGTCGGTCACGTCTTCCTGTTCGAAGTAGTAAGTTGCTACAACGTGCTGGTCAGTCTCCAGCCCTTCCATGATGTGCTCGAATATCGCAGGGTCATACGTCTGCTTCACAACACAGCCCCCCTGTCTTGCGGCTTGGTCCCGCCGATTCATCTCCAGCCTCACAGCCGCGTAGACTTGCTAGAAAGACTTGCCGAAGCTCGTCCCCGGACGTGGCGGAAGCGAGTTCCCCGATCAGCCCCGGATCTTGCAAGACTCGAGCCACTGCTTCGAGCAGCCGCACCTGCCACTCGGCTTGGTGGATAGCCAGCATCACCACCAGACTCACCGCAACCTCAGTTGACGGCAAATCCATGCGTCGAAATAAGACCGGTCGGCGGAGCTTTGCCACGGCGATAGCTGGACTACGGACGAACTGAGCGTCCGCGTGTGGGATGGCCACCCCGACCGGTTCAGTGGGGAGGCCGGTGGGGAACTGTTCTTCGCGCTGTAACAGGGCGGAGACGTATTCCTTCGAGACCACACCGCGACACTCCAACTCGCCTGCCATCCCCTGGAGGACGTCCCTCCACGATTCACCGTCCATCACTAGGCCGAAGACGAGCACTTGTTCCCATGGCAACGTCGACTGCCGTGGCTCTGGGACAGGCATTTGCCGAGAACTCCCTCTCCCTGATTCCTGCACTGGTTGCTAAATTCTCCGGCTCTCTATGCTCACCTGCCGCTAAATTACGCAAACTTCGTCATGCAGGTATCCTGCA
>JBFMCJ010000557.1 GCA_040754675.1 Bacillota bacterium | reverse complement strand
GAAGGGCTACGTGGTGCCTGCGGACGCGGGGGATGCCTCTTTCTACGGGGACAAGAGCGCCGCGCTGGCCTGGGTGGGCCACTGGATGTGGGGGCCCCACAGCACCAGCCTGGGCGACGACCTGGTCGTGGTGCCGATGCCCAGGTTCGGTGAGCGCGCGGCCACCGGCCTCGGGTCGTGGGCGTGGGGGATCCCCGCGACGTCCAGGCACCCTGAGGCGGCCTGGAAGTTCCTGGAGTTCCTGATGCGGCCGGAGCAGATCCTGCGCATGACCAACGCCAACGGCGCGGTGCCCTCCCGCAAGTCCGCGCTGGCCCGCTCGGAGCTGTACGGTCCCGGCGGCCCGCTGGCGGTCTTCGGCGAGCAGCTCAACGCCATCGCGGTCGCCCGGCCGGCCCATCCCGTTTATCCGACCATCACGGCGGCGTTTGCAGAGGCGGTGGACAACATCCTCGCCGGCGCCGACGTGAAGGCGCAGCTGGATCGGGCAGCCCGCAGGATCGACCAGGAGATCGAGGACAACATGGGCTATCCGCCGTTTGGGCGGTAGCCCCAGTCGGCGATGGCATGTTGCGACCCCCGGACGCTGCCCGGAGGCAGCCGTCCGGGGGCCTGCCCGTCGCGCACCTTTCGGAGGGGATGGCCGGTGAGTAAGGAAGGGGTGATGGCCGTCAGGGGGCGAGCGACACCCGCGCGCAGGCCCTGGCCCGGGCGCGGCGAAGCCGTGACCGCCTGGCTGATGTCGGCGCCGGCGCTGATCCTGCTGGTGCTGTTCATGATCGTGCCCTTCGGACTGGCGCTGGGATTTGCCTTCAGCAACCAGCGGCTGATACCCGGGCCCCTGCCCACCCGGTTCATCGGGCTGCGCAACTTTGTGCGCATCCTGGAGGACCCGGTCTTCTGGCGCAGCCTGCTGAACAACTTCGCGTTCGCCCTGGTGGTGGTGCCGGTCCAGAGCGCCCTTGCCCTGTTTTTGGCGCTCCTGGTCAACGCGCGGCGCCGGTTCATCGTGGCGTTTCGGGCCATCTACTTTGTGCCGACGGTGACCACCATGGTCGTGGTCGCCGTCATCTGGACCTTCCTGCTGAGCGGTGACGGCCTGGTCAACGCCATCCTGCGCGCCGTCTCGTTTGGGACGCTGGGCCCTTACCAATGGATCGAAGACGTGCGCCTCGCCCTGCCGGCGGTCATGATGGTCTCCATCTGGCAGGGCGTTGGCTTTCAGATGGTGATCTACCTGGCCGGGCTCCAGGACATCCCCGCCGAGCGGTACGAGGCCGCCCAGATGGACGGTGCCGGCCGGTGGCAGCAGTTCTGGCACATCACCATGCCCGGGCTGCGCAACACCCACATCTTCGTCCTGGTCGCCACCACCGTCCTGGCGTTCAAGCTGTTCACCCAGGTCGAGGTGATGACCCAGGGAGGGCCGCTGAACGCCACCCAGACCATCGTCCGGTACCTGTTCCAGAGCGGCTTCCGGGAGTTGAAGGTGGGCTACGCCTCCGCGATGTCGGTGCTGTTTGTCGGCATCGTGCTGGCGATCTCCCTCGCCCAGCGCTGGCTGCTCCGGGAAGAGCGGGAGGTGGCATGATGGGAGGGCCGACGGCGCCGGCAGCCTCGGCCGCAGCCGCAGTGACCCCGGCCCGCCGGACGGGGGATGAGGCGTGGGAAGCGGTGTTCCACTACGCGCTGCTTGCCTTCTTCGCCGCCATCTTTCTCGGGCCGCTGGTCGTGATGATCGTGTCAGCGTTCAAGGATGACGAGCTGCGGCTCTTGAAAGAGCTGGGGACGTGGAAGGCGTTCGTGCCGACAGCGCCTTCGCTGCAGAATTTCGCCGACGTCTTTCGCCGGATGCCCTTTCACCGGTTCCTGTTGAACTCGCTGGTGGTGGTCGCCGGGATCGTCGGCGGCGGTCTCGTGGTGAACAGCATGATCGCCTACGCGCTTGCCCGGCTTCGCTTTCCGGGGCGGCGGTTGCTCCTTTCGCTGATCGTGGGGCTGATCATCATTCCGTTCGAGGGAATTGCCGTTCCCCTGCTGCTCGAGGTGAACCGGCTGGGGTGGATCGACTCGTACCACGTGCAGATCCTGCCGTTCGTCGCCCATCCGTTCTCCATCTTCCTGTTCTACCAGTTTTTCATCGGGATTCCCAAGGAGTTCGACGAGGCGGCTCGGGTCGACGGGGCAAACCGGGGCCGGATCTACTGGAGCATCATCCTGCCCCTCTCCCGTCCGGTGATCGCCACCGTCTCGATCCTGCAGGCGCTGGAGTACTGGGGCGCCTTTCTGTGGCCGCTGATGGTCACCCGGGGCGAGACTTACCGGCCGCTGACCGTCGCCATGCAGACGTTCTTCGGGCAGTACCCGAGGGACTGGGGCGACAGCATGGCGTTCGCCACGATGATGACCGTCCCCGTGCTGCTGGTCTTCATCGCGTTCCAGCGCTGGTTCATCCAGAGCCTGAGCTCATCGGGAGTCAAAGGTTAAAGGAAGGGACGCACGCATGGCCGATTCGTCGCACCCGGTGGCCCCGGCGGCGTGTCCCGCCGGGGCGAATCCTGGAGCGCCAGCCACACCGGCCACGGGGCTGCCGGGGGCGGCGGCATGCTCG
>JBFMCJ010000556.1 GCA_040754675.1 Bacillota bacterium | reverse complement strand
TTTCCACGGAAGTCGCTTGGCCTTTCTGGCCTTACTGTAACGTTCGAGAAGCCGCATGAAGCAAGCATGCGCTTGACAGCCAACGGACTGTAGGACACGATGGCGTCACCGATCAGCCAGTTTGGGATGACCGGGAGGCCACGGAACCGCAGGCGGCGCAGACCTGTGAAGAACAAGTAGCTGCGTACCCACATGTTTCGGTTCGTCAGCCGCATAAACAGGCAGCCATTCTCCCTAAGGAGCTTCGCACATCTCACCAGCGTGTCCACTGGGTTGGTTAAATAGTAGAAGATGTCTATGAAGGAAATCACATCGAAAGGCCCAGCTGCCTCGTGGACGCTCGACCAGACGGAAAACCCGCGACCACGAGCCAGCTCGCGAACATGCGCGATGGGTTCTACGCCTGATACCTCAAACCCGCAATCGCGTAAGACAACACCGAACTCCCCGAAGCCGCATCCAACGTCAAGGAGGCGTAGCTTCCCGTGGGACTCTCCCCTCGCATAACTCTTGAGGTAACGGATGAGCTCGTTTGCACATAACCGGAAAAACGGCAGTCGCTCAACGATATAGGCCCTCCAGTTGGTGACGTCTGAATACGCTACATTCTCAAAATGCATCTTCAGCTCTAGTGCGCTCGGAGGGGAACGAAAGTACACCCCGCACCGTCCACAGCGGTAGATAGCGGTCCATCTGCCGGCAGGCCGCGCTGTATACAGGAAGTGCACGGCGACTGGACGCCGGACGAAAGAGCCACAGATCAAACACTCAGCACCTCTGCCGGCATCTATGCTTTCTGATTCCTGCTTTTCCATGACCACACCACACCTCTGCCCGACAGCCGGACCCTGACCAACAGCGAGGCTCCCAAGGCTGCCCCACAACTCAAAGCTGTAGGCCCCCTCGGCTAACTGTGGCACGTCGCGACATAGAAAGAGCTACGCGAACCCACCAAACCCCGGTACCGGGAACTGTTCGTTCGTGACCTCCCGGCACAGGACCAGCCCCCGCATAGTCGGTTGCCCGTGCAAGACGCCTTGGCGGAAGAACACCGGCCCCGGTGACCCAGCCGGATGGTCCAGGGGCGATGACGGCCAAGGGCACGGCCGACAGAACGAGAGCCATCTGACTCGCCAGGAAGCCCACGACGCTTCAGAAGAGGCACCACCCGTGGCACAAGTTCTCACCGCTCAAGACTCAACCGCAAGGCTCATAAGAATGGACCACACCTCTTAGCCGCCAAGGCCCCCCAAAATGGGCACGGAAAGGGTAACAGTAACGGCCTTCGGGAGATCGCTCGCTGCTTACTTCCTCGCCACCGCCTCCTCCAGCTTCTGGGCCACGTACTCGACCTCGTCCTCGGTCAGATGGTTGTGGAAGGGAATAGCGATAGAACAGCGGCCCAGGAATTCGGTGACGGGGAAGTCGCCCTCTTTGTATCCGAAAAGCTCACGGTAGAAGGGCTGCAGGTGGATGGGCGTAAAGTAGGGGCGGCAACCGATGCCGTTGTCGAGCAGGTACTGCATCACGGCGTCGCGTTCGACGCCTTCTTCGACCCTCACCACGTAGACGAACCACGACATGCGCGTGACTTCGGGAGCCACATACGGGACGCGGATGCCGGGTACCCGTGAGAGACGCTCCGTGTACATGCGTGCCACGCGCTCACGTTTCGCGAGCACTTCCTCGATGCGCCTCATCTGAGCTATGCCCAGGGCAGCGGAAAGCTCGTCCATGCGGTAGTTGTAGCCCAGCCGTTCGTGGGACAACCAGACCCCCGCGTCCCCCCGGCCCTGGTTCCGCATGCTCCGACAGAGACGGGCTACCTCCGGGTCGTCGGTGACGATCATGCCGCCTTCCCCAGTGGTGATCTGCTTGTTGGGGTAAAAGGCAAAGGCAGCGGCATGGGCATAAGCGGGGGAGCCACACTTCCGACCCTTGTACTCGGAGCCCAGGGATTCGCAGGAGTCCTCGATCACTACCAGTCCATGCTGATCGGCTATGTCGCGGATAGCGTCCAGGCGGGCTGGCTGGCCGAAGGCATCAACCGGGATGATTGCTTTGGTCCGCGGGGTAATAGCGGCCTCGATCAGTTCGGGGTTGATGTTACCCGTCTCCGCCTCCACATCCACGAAGACGGGGCGAGCGCGCTCATAGAGGACACAGTTGGACGAGGCTATGAAGCTGAACGGGGTGGTGATGACCTCGTCCCCTTCCCCTATCCCGAATGCGCGCACCAGGAGGTGAAGGGCGCTGGTGCCGCTGTTGACCGCTACTCCAAAGCGGGTGCCCACATACTGGGCTACGGTTCTCTCGAACTCCTGCAACTTCGGGCCGAGGGCCAGAAACGGTGTCTCCAGCACGGACAGCACCGCTTGCTTGTCTTCCGGGGATATGTCGGGCCGCGACAAAGGCACCTCCATTGGTCTTGCCTCCGTGACTGTGCCTACTCGAGGGTAAGTGCCTGGTCCAGAACAAATACCCATACCCTGCGGCGAGATCCCGTACCTAACCATGCAGATTCCTCACCGTCTCGGCTGACAACCGGACCGCAGCACGTTGGGGGACCTCGCGGAGAACACCACAGCCCGCCAGCGCCTCTTCCACCCACCGTC
>JBFMCJ010000555.1 GCA_040754675.1 Bacillota bacterium | reverse complement strand
GGCGGCGGCGGGAGCGGTGCTTTTGTACAACTTCCTCAACATCAAGACCGACCCGGCCATCGACGGAGCGTTTGCGCCGTACGAGCTGAAGGGCATCGCTTACTACCACACGGCCAACCCGAACAGTTACGTCGAGGTGTCCCAGGAAGAGTGGGATCGGAAGTTTGAAGCCATCGCATGCCACGAAAGCCAGGTGGACGGGGCGACGGCGCACCTGTACCGCCTCTATTTCGAGATGAAGGCGCGCGAATACGGCGCGGCCATCGGGCGGGAGCGGGCCGAAGCGTTCAAGGTGCTCCCGCCGCAGATGCTGCACTGCGCCGTGGATGCGGTGCGCTTTTAGCTGCTCATGGTGCCGTACCCGAGCCCGGCACTATTCAACTGGCTTCGATTGGCCTTTCCCGTCGTAGCCCGAGATGGCGGGGCAAGGGCGCCTCGGGCCGCGCGGCGCCCTTGCCCGAGAGGCACGGGATCTGACAAGCAGGGTCGCTTGCGCTAAAACGAGTACAGCAGCCCTCCGGTCAGAGCGAAATTCCCCGAGGCCTGTACACCGCTCGGAAGGCCCATCGGCAGCATGTAATGCCCTTCCACAAACAGGTTGGACGTTTCACTCATCGCAAAACGAGCGCCGCCGATGAAATCAAGCACGGTAATGCCAACCGAAATCCCGTAGGCGGATACGCTCAGTTCCCCGACTCCTGTCCCAAAGTACGGCTCCGCCTCGGCCACTGCCACGTTGTAAAGGCCGGCGCCGCTGATCCAGCGCATGCGTACACTGAATCCCGAGTAGGGGTCACGCAGCGAGCCAAACAGGAACGCCGCCCTGACGGAAAACGGCCCCGTTATCGAGGCTTCCCCCGTCACCCCGTACATGAACAGACCCTGCCCCCCGAACACGTAGCCCGCCTGCCCGCCGACCGCAAACTCCTGGGCAAGCACCGCCGAACTCATCGCCGCAACCAACCCAGCCGCCACGACCAGCAATCCGATGTACCGCACGACGAGACACCCCCTCGATGATGCGTGCACTGCCTGGCAGACGGGGAAGGCAGGTGGCAGCGGGAGTTCGCCCCCCTGGTCCGCCCTGCCAGGCATCTCCAGGTTGAGGGGAGGTCGTCGCAGGTACCGCACCAAAGAGCCAAATCGGCTCATCCAAATCCGGGCAGAGGGCCGTCTCACCCACCAACTCAGCGCCGTCGGGCAGCGAGGTCGGCTGGCTGCTGGAGTACTACCGCCTCAACGGCGCACGAGCGGCAGGTGAGCGTGTTCACCGGGCCTGGACGTCGAGAGCATCCCGCAGGGCGTCGCCGAGGAAGTAGAAGGCCATCACGGAGACGATGATGAGCAGGGCGGGGGAGAGAAGCCACGGATAGAGGCTCAACACCTCGAGGCTCTGCGCGTCCTTCAGCAGCAGCCCCCACGAGGCCATGGGCTCTTTGACCCCGAGCCCCAGAAACGACAGCGCGCTCTCTCCCAGGATATATCCCGGAAGAGCGAGCGTCGCCGACACGATGAGGTAGCTTGCGATGTTGGGCAGGACGTGCCGGAGAAGAATCTGCCGCTCAGGCACGCCGACGGCCCGTGCGGCCAGCACGTAGTCAAACCGCCGGACGGCCAGCACCTGCCCCCGCACGACCCGGGCGAGATCCGCCCAGCCGATGAGGGCCAGGATGGCGACCACGCCGAGGTAGACGTAGGTCGACGGCCAGGAAGGCGGCACGATGGTGCCGAGAGCCAGCAGGATGGGCAGCCTGGGGAACGACAGCAGCACCTCGATGGCCCTCTGTACGAACGTGTCGACCCACCCGCCGTAGTAGCCGCTCAAGCCGCCAATGATCACGCCCAGGGTGAACGAGATGAGGATTCCGACGGGCCCCACCGACAGGGAAACCTGCGAACCCAGAACCATGCGCGACAGCAGGTCTCTTCCGTAGCGATCCGTCCCCAGCAGGAAGACCGGCCCGCCGTCGCCGCCAAACAGGTGGGTGCGCGCTCGAATCACCCCGAGCAGCCGGTATTCGTCGCCGGCTACGAACAGCCGGACCGGCACGAGCTGCGATCGATCTTCCGCGTACGTCGAAATGAAGGTTACCGGGTCACGCCGCCGCTCGAGCCTGTAAACGAACGGCCCGACCCACCGGCCCTCGTGCCAGAAGTGCACCCGCTGCGGGGGCGCGTACGCAAACTGCGGAAACTGCGTGGCCGGACTGTAAGGGGCCAGGAAGCCGGCAAGCAGCGCCCCGCCGTAAAACACGGCGAGCAACGCGGCGCTCACCGCCCCGGTGCGGGAACGGATGAGGCGCTTGAGCGCCAGGCGCCCGAACGTCTCGGGCTCTTTCTCAGCAATCACCCCGGTTGCAACGGGCCGGGCCTCTGTGCTCACCCTCGAGGCCTCCTGGTTGCGGGGCCGCCTCTCTTGCGGGCAGCTTCGCCCCGCTAGTCGTACCGCACCCTCGGATCCACCCATGCGAGGGCGATGTCGGCGAGCAGGTTCCCGATCATCAGCAGCAAGCTGGAAAACAGCAGTAGCGTCATGGCCAGGTACTGGTCCTTGTTGATGAGCGCATCGTACAGAAGCGGCCCGATGGTCGGCAGATTCAAAACGATGGAACTGATGATGG
>JBFMCJ010000554.1 GCA_040754675.1 Bacillota bacterium | reverse complement strand
GGAGGCCCGGGTCGATCCGGACGCGATCCCGGAGCCGGCACGGCAGCGCCTGGTTGCCCGATACGGCCCCGACGCTTTTGACCTTGCGCGCCTGGCCCGCCCGGACGAATTCGATCCCATCCCCGGAAGCAACGTCCTGCGGGTTGAACTCCGCTGGGCGGCCGCCCGGGAGGCCGTCTGGCACCTGGACGACCTGATGCTGCGGAGAGTTCGCCTCGGCGTGCAACTCCCATCCGGCGGGGCGGCCCTGCTGGAACGCATCCGGTCCATTGTCCAGCCCGAGCTTGGCTGGGACGACCACCGGTGGGCGGCTGAGGTCCACCGCTACACGCAACTGTGGCGCGCGGCGTACAGCCTTCCTCTTGCCTCCCATGCCGGGCGGCCTTGAATCGCGTATCCGCTACGAACCCAGCGGCTCGAGGCAGAGGCACGCGGTCGCGCGGTAACGGCAGGGATGCCTGCTGCGGACAAAAGACTGGAAACGTGGCTGGGGGACCAGGATTCGAACCTGGATTACGTGGTCCAGAGCCACGCGTGTTGCCGTTACACCATCCCCCAGCGGGGAAGGCCGACCGCATTCTAGCACGGGCTCCCCGGCCGGTCAATGGGCGCAGGGGCCAATGGGCGCAGGCGACGCCGATGCCTTTTTGCCCGCCCCCTGGTGAGCGCCCCTGCGACTTACCCCATGGCGCCCCGCTTCCTTCGCGCACGCTACGCCGTGGAAGCCAGCGCGGCGAAAGGGGGTGACCGGAGAGGTGGCTGGCCTCTTGCAGTCGCTGCGCCGCGCCTTCACCGCAAGCCCCCCGCAGGAGGGCAAGATCGCCCGTCGAACCGACGAGGAGTTCGGCTATCTCGACGACGATGCTCGTGAAGGAGGCGTGGCGCTCGCCGAACGCGAGGGCGTGGCCGGCGAGATCGACGACGGCGTCTACGTCAGACCGACACCCATCACCTCCGGGCAGCGCGTCACGATCTGGTACTCTGGCCTCCTGGCGCGCAAGGGAGCGGACCAGATCTTCCTGCACTACGGGTTTGGGCCGGGTGCATGGAAGGACGTGCACGACGTCCTGATGAAGCAGGTGGGCTGGATCGGGCAGACGGCCCTGTGGGAGGCCCAGTTGGAGGCACGTGGCTTTGGCACGCTCGAGTTCTGCTTCCACGATTCGGCAGATCACTGGGACAACAACAACGGCCACAACTGGGTCTACCAGATCCACTGGGGCGCCCGCTAGCCGGGTGCCATCGCCTGCCGCCAGGCCTTGCGCACCCTCGCCCTTAGGGTGCCCGCCGCGCAGGACGCCAGGCCCAGGAAACTCGTTCCGGGCTCTGGCGTCCTTGCGACGGCCCACCCTCCTCTTGGGGAGCCGGAGTACGAAAGGGTCCTCTGTAACGTGGCCGTGCTGATCATCGAGGGTGGCCATCGACTGGCTGGCACACTGGAAGCCAGCGGCGCCAAGAACAGCGCCCTTCCGGCACTGGTGGCTGCCGCTTTTTCGGACGAGCCGGTTTACCTGGAACACGTGCCGCGTGACGCCGACGTAGCCACCATGATCCATCTTCTCAGAACGCTCGGGGTCACGGTCGAGGTCGGCACCGGCCCCGGCGAACTGCGCGTCCTCGGCTCCACGCTGAACTCCACGGAAGCCCCGTACGAGCTCGTGCGGCGCATGCGCGCCTCGTTTTACGTGGCAGGGCTGCTCCTGGCGCGGCGTGGCGAGGCGACGGTGCCCCTTCCGGGTGGGTGCGCCCTGGGTTCCCGCCCCGTGGACTACCACCTGAGGGGTTTTGAGCAGCTTGGGGCCGCCATCCGCATCGAGGGCGGCAGCATGCGTGCCTCAGCCCCATGGGGCCTCGAGGGCGCAGAGATCCACCTCAGCCGCCCCAGCGTGGGCGCCACGATCCAGCTCATGATGGCCTCGGTTCTGGCAAGGGGCACCACCGTCATTCGCAACGCCGCCCGCGAGCCCGAAGTGGTGGACATTGCCAACCTCCTCAACAGCATGGGGGCCCACGTGCGCGGCGCCGGAACGAGCCTCATCCGCATCAAGGGGACGGACCGCCTCCACGGCACCCGCTACGCGGTCATCCCGGACCGCATCGAGACGGCGACGTGGCTTCTCGCCGGGGCCATCACGGGCGGCGAGGTCACGGTCAGGGGCGCCCTGGCCGAGCACCTCGAACTGCCCCTGATGAAGCTCCGGGAAGCCGGCTACCGGATCGAGGTGACGCCCGACAGCGTGGCCCTTTTCACTCCGCCGGGTCTGCTGCGTCCCCACCCCGTCGATCTCGAGACGGCCCCCTATCCGGGCTTCCCGACCGATCTGCAGCAGCCGTTTGCCGCCCTTCTCGCTGTGGCGGACGGAACCAGCGTCGTGCGGGAGACCATCTTCGACCGGTTCCGCTACGCCGACGAATTGCGACGGATGGGCGCCGACATCCGGGTGGAGCGGGATACCGCCATCATCCAGGGTGTTGCGCGCCTCACGGGGGCGCGCGTCGAAGCGACCGACTTGCGGGGCGGCGCGGCCCTCCTGCTGGCGGCGCTTGCGGCCGACGGCGAGACGCTGATCGAAAGGCCGGAGATCATCGACAGAGGGTACGAGGCGCTGGAGGCGAAAGTTCGCCGCCTGGGCGGC
>JBFMCJ010000553.1 GCA_040754675.1 Bacillota bacterium | reverse complement strand
TGCAGTGGCTGAAGCCTGGGACAGGACGCATGGCCATTGTCATGCCAAACGGGCTTCTGAACAACCCCGGTCTGGGCTACCTTAGGCAGTGGCTTCTTTCCAAAGCCCAGATCTTGGCTGTCGTCGACATGCACCGAAACCTGTTTATGCCTGGCAATGATACTCAAACGAGTATGGTGCTGTTGCGGCGTAAGGCACCTGGAGAACCTGACCGGGACTACCCGATATTCATGGCTATTGCTGACTCTGTTGGCCACGACAAGCGAGGCAAAACCACGTACAAGCGGAATCCGGATGGAAGCTTGGTCCTGGCCGAAAAAGAAGTTACTCACACAGTCGGAGGCGAGGTGCAGAAATTGAAGGTTCTCGAGCCGATCGTGGATGACGAACTAGAAGATATTGCAGAAGCTTATCACAAGTGGCTTGCGTCAATGACAGAACCCAGGCAGGCGTTTAGGGTATCATGAGGCTATCAACAATCAAGTCCTCTGCGATATCCTCTTCGCTGAGGCTTGATCCAAAGTTCTATCTCGCTGAGCGCAGCCTTGCGTGGCAACGGGTTTGCCAAGGTCCCTGGCGTGTTGTGCGACTCGGCGAGCTAATAGGCGATGATGCTGTTTGGGTACCCCCACGCTTTGACATCGTTCCGGCCACGCATCCCAATTATGGTAAACCTTACCTAGCCCCTTGGGATACGCTGCGGTATATTCCTCGCTCAACCACACTGCTCAGCCGACTACAGAACAAGTTCTTTCACCTTTGTGAGGTCAAGCGCGGGTGGCTACTTGTCACTTGTTCTGGCCGCAACCTGGGGCCGGTGGTGATGGTAGATGAGTTCTTGGCCAAATTTGCTGTTAGTGGTGACATGATTCGTGTAACTAGTCCCCTAAACGATGACTTGTTCTACGTTTTTGCATTCTTAAGCACCGCCACAGGTCGGCACCTGTTGAGAGGCGGTGGTTGGGGATCAGTAGTCGACCATATACACCCGAAGGACGTCCGCAACATTCCAGTACCGATGGCTGACGAGCGGACTCGTCGGACGGTAGTAAACGCCTTCGTAAAGGCTATGGAACTCCGGGAGCAGGCTCGTCTCAGTCTTCTTCAGGCGGAACAGGAATTCCTTCGGCTGAGCGGGCTTCGCGCAGCTGTGGAAGCGCTTCCGCTTAGTGCCTATCGGCGGCGCTTCCAGTTGAATGCTTCGCAACTTAAGAGAAGGTTAGATGTTGAGCCGCATGCACCTCTGTACCAGGCCTATCGTGAAGCGATCCGCTCGACCGGGATGGCAGCACACCTATCTGAGGTAGGTAAGGTCTTTCGCCCCCCAGGGCGTTACAAAACGGTATATGTCGAAAACCCACAGTACGGGATACCCATTCTTTCGGGACGCCAGGTAGCCCAGTATCGTCCCGTAGGCTTGAAATTCATAAGCCCGGCCTCGTTCCGGAGGCCCGATGACTACTTGCTTGAGCACAACACACTTGTCCTTACCGCGGACGGCCGGGCCGAGGAGAACTTGGCGGACTGCGCTGTGGTAACTAGGGACCGAGCGGGGTGGGCCGCGAGCGGACACGTCATTAGGATCATTCCGCAGCCGGGCATACATGTAGGACTGCTCTACTTAGCCTGCACTTGTCAGCCCGTGCAAGCTCAAATGAAGGCCCTGGCTACGGGGTCTGTGGTTGATGCTCTCTCCGAAGACGATGTCAGTGATGTGCTCCTCCTTTACCCTGGTGATAGCGAATGGGGTCGGAACCTGGCCAAACAGGTAGTTGATGCCTGGAACAGGTTTGTTGACGCCAATTCTCTTGAGGACTCGGCAATCAAGTTGTTAGAAAGCTACTTGGGAGGCGACTAGGTAGTTTCTGCTGAAAAAGCGTGTTACCGGTCTAGTATCCCGGCTGTTGACCCATGAGAATCGATGCATGATCGCCCGTTTTCCGAGAGGTCAGGCCAGTTGCGCTATCCGGTGGAGATTGTAGCCCCAGATTGCCCCACCAACCCATCGCCGGGAGCCTTCTTCTCCACGGTACGAGGTCCGATCCAGTCCGTACCGCCGTTTGAGCACGCTGATTGTGGCTTCTTCGCCAGCCCGCCAGCGTTGAAGACGCCTGAACCAGGACTGCCGTTCGTGTCTGCGACGTTTGACGCTCTGTTTACCCCTACAAGGCATGCTTACTTGCTTTACACCCAGTTCCGCTAGTGCACGCTCGTTCTCCGGGCTCCAAAAGCCACGGTCTGTCGCAACTCTCGTGGGCCCACGGCGGTCAGGTCCGAAATCTGGTGTTGGTATGATTGACGCCAAGTCAGCGCCTGCCGAGCTGGTGACCACCCACGGGAACTGGATTTACAAAGAAGAGCTAACGGCTGGAAGACATCTGGATACCTCCCAGTTAACAGCCTCGTTAAGTTTCGAGTCTCCGCCGGGTCCCGGTCGCATGGCTAACACCAGCGTCGATCTATCCGAGTTAGGCCCGGACAGGGGCTGTGCCGCTTACGGCAGGACAATATATTGTCAACGCCGGCGTGATTTTGACCCTCTAGCGCCGGTCAAGAATTGACCCCCCTGCCCTCAAGCCTTCGGACCTGAGTACACTCCGGCGCGTGCTTTCTCTCTTAGCCTGTAGCTCTCACCTCGAA
>JBFMCJ010000552.1 GCA_040754675.1 Bacillota bacterium | reverse complement strand
GCCCGGAGTGAAGTGCGTGGTCGGGCGGACCGGGTGGTCGACGGGTACCTGGCTGGGCAAGGCGGTCGTCAAGGCGGCCGGCATGGGTCAGTGCAAGGTGGCCTACCTGATCGGAGCGCAGTCGCTCACCATCGACCAGGATCGCTTCGAGGCCCTCAAGCAGGTCATCAAGGACTATCCGAACATCCAGATCGCGGCCTTCCAGGAGGCGCAGTACCGCCGCGACCTGGCCCGGGAGGTAATGCAGAACGTCTTCCAGGCCCAGCCTGACATCAACATCGTGGTCTCGTCGGGCGACCAGATGACGCTAGGGGCGTACGACGCCGCCAAGGAAGCCGGGATAGAGAAGGGGATCAAGTTCATCGGCAACGGCTGCAGCAAGGAGGGCTGGCAGGCCATCAAGGATGGGCAACTGTTCGCCAGCTACGCCGATATCCCCTACACGCAGGGGCAGTTGCTCGTCGAAGTGGCGGTGAAGGCAGTGCGGGGTGAGCCGGTGCCGGAGTCCATCAACCTGGAGGACAGGCGGCCTCCCCTTCCGGCGGAAGGTCCCGTGATCACCCCCGAGAACATCGGGCAGTTCCAGCCGCAGTGGTAGTGCGCACGCGGAAAGCGCCGGGGGGACCCTGACCCGACATGGACAGCCAGCCGATCGTGACCCTGAGGTCCGTGAGCAAGCGATTCGGCGGGGTCGAGGCCCTGAAGGACGTGTCCCTGGCCATCGAGCGGGGGACGATCCACGCCCTCGTTGGCGAGAACGGGGCGGGCAAGTCCACGCTGGGGAAGATCATCGGGGGAGTCTACCGTCCCGACAGCGGGCAGGTCCTGATCGAGGGGCGTTCCGTCGCCTACGGTTCCCCGCGGGACGCGCTCGCGGACGGCATCGCGCTGATTTCCCAGGAGGTCACGCTCGTCCCCCAGCGCACGGTCATCGAGAACGTCTTCCTCGGCATCGAGAGCGTCCGGCGGGGGTTCGTACAGGAACGCGAGATGCGCAGGCGCTACGACGAACTGGTGGCCAACTCCGGCCTGTACATCCCCCCGGACGCCCTCTTGTTCTCCCTGCGCGTGGCCGAGCAGAAGAAGGTCGAAATCCTCAGGGCCGTGGCCCGGAACGCGCGCGTCATAATCATGGACGAGCCCACCGCCGCCCTGTCCGCCGAAGAGACGGAGAAGCTGTTCTCCCTCGTGCGGAGGCTGAAAGCTGCGGGGACCACGATCGTATACGTATCGCACTTCCTGCAGGAGGTGCTGTCGCTCGCGGACCGGGTCACGGTGCTGCGCAACGGGCAGTGCATCAGGACGTCTTCGGTGGCCGACGAGACGTTGGAGAGCCTGGTGGAGGCCATGCTCGGCCGGTACGTGGCGCTCGGCTTCCCCGAGAAGCTGCACCCGCCCGAGGAGGCGCCCGTGGTGCTGTCGGTGGAAGGCCTGGCACGGGACGGGGCGTTCTCCGACATCTCCTTCCACGTCCGCGAAGGGGAGATCGTGGGGCTGGCGGGGCTGGTGGGCAGCGGCCGTTCCGAGATCGCCCGGGCCATATTCGGGGCGGACGCGCGCACGGCCGGCACCGTCCGGGTGCGCGGGCGGCCGGTCAATCCGCGCTCCCCCCGGGAAGCGATCAGGGCCGGGATAGCCATGCTGCCGGAGAGTCGCAAGTTACAAGGGCTCATACTGAAGCTCCCCGTGGGGTGCAACGTCTCCCTGCCTCACCTCGGGCTGGTGGCACGGGGGCCGTTCGTAAGGCCGCTCGTCGAGCGCCGTCGGGTGGAGCAACTGCTGACGGAACTGGACGTGAGGCCGCGGGACCCGCGGGTTGAGGCGAGGTCCCTGTCGGGCGGCAACCAGCAGAAGGTCCTGTTTGCAAAGTGGCTCTTCGGGCGCCCCCACGTGTTGATCGCCGACGAGCCCACCGCGGGCGTGGACGTGGGGGCCAAGAGGGCGATATACCGGCTGATACATTCCCTTGCCGGCAGCGGCATGGCTGTCATACTGATTTCGTCCGACCTCGGCGAGGTGCTCGGGCTGGCCCACCGGGTCCTCGCCCTGCGCCGGGGGTGCATCGTCGGAGAGTTCTCGGGTCCCGCCGTCACGGAGGACAGGGTGATGCGGGCCATCTTTGCCGCAGATCAGGGTGGTGCTGACCGGTGAGCGAGCAGGAGAGGAACCCGGGAGCGGCCGGGAAGGGTGGCCGGCAGCTCGTGTCGGCGCGCGCGATCCTCCGCAACTACGGGATCATCCTGGCCTTCCTGGTGCTGTTCGCGGTCCTTTCGCTCTCCACCCCGGCCTTTCTGACCCCGCGCAACCTGCACAACATAGTCGACCAGTCCGCCGAGGTCGGAATTGTCGCGTGTGCCATGACCTTGGCCATAATCAGCGGCAACTTCGACCTGTCTGTGGGGGCCATCTTCGCCTTCAGCGGGTGTGCGGCCGCGATACTGGGAGCCAAGGGGTACGTCGGTGCCGGTCTGGTGCTGGGCCTGCTGTGTGGCCTTGTGTTCGGGTTGCTCAACGGCTCCATCATTGCGGGGTTTCGTGCGCACTCGTTTATCGCCACGCTCGCCACCGGCTACATCATCCGGGGATTGGCGATGATTCTGACCAGCGGGCGGTTGATCATAGTCGGCAGCCCCTCCTTCAAGACCCT
>JBFMCJ010000551.1 GCA_040754675.1 Bacillota bacterium | reverse complement strand
GGGCGGCGGGGTGCCGCCTCAATCAGAAACCCCAGGAACTTCAGGGGACGTTCCCTGCTGTCAGTCAGCAGGGTCTTCTCCTCCGAAAGTTCCAGCTTCAACCGGTGCCTGAAGTATTTCTTCAGCCAGCGGAGGAGTTTGTGGGCTTCATTTACGTCTGGCGTCTGGACTATCCAGTCGTCCGCGTAGCGGGTCAGGAAGACGGATCTTTTTCCCCGTTGCCTGAGCGCCTCCTGGGCGCTGCCCTTCAGGGCATAACGGATCTCCCAGTTCTTGGGGTCCGCATACTTCCGGGCCATCACCCAGTCGAAGTCGTTCAGGTAGGCGTTGGCAAGGAGCGGGGACAAGATGCCCCCTTGCGGGGTTCCTTCATCGGACGGGCATATTTGATCGTTTTCAAAGATGCCCGCTGTGAGCATCTTCTTGACGATCATGAGCACTCGCTTGTCAATGACCCCCAGCTTCCGTAGTTTCTTGAGCAGCAGCCGGTGGTTCACGTGATCGAAGAAGCCCTTAATGTCTCCTTCGATGGCCGCATAGTGGCCTCGCGTGACCAGGTCTACTACTCTCGAAACCGCATGGGAGGCCGCCCGGTAGGGTCTGAAGCCGTAGGAGTGCGGGTGAAATTTCGCCTCCAGAATCGGCTCCAGCACAATTCGCAGGCATTCCTGGACAATTCTGTCCAAGACGCTGGGAATACCCAGCGGGCGCTTCTTGCCGTTGGCCTTTGGGATGTACCGCCTTCTGACCGGTGCGGGCTGGTAGTCGTTCAGGGCCTGCCGGACCTGCCGGATCAACTCCTCGCGGGGCAGTTGCAGGTAGTCCCGCATGGTTTTTCCGTCGAGGCCAGGGGTGTTGGCCCCCTTGTTGGCCTTGATGTTATGGACTGCGGTGATGATTACCTGCTCGTTTGCCACCAGTTCGAGGATGCCCGTGAACGACTTCCCTTTCTGCGATTCAGCGTACAGGAGATCGAGGGTGCTGCGGAGCTCGCTTTCGGATTGAACCGCCCTCGGTACCTGCATGGGCACCACCTCCTTCCTATTAGGGGGAAGGGTGTCCATCCGTTGGCTCAGGACCGGTTATCCGGCTTCCCGGTCGCCGGTTAGTCAGTACGGTTCGGTTATGTGCCTGCCTGATCTGCTGACTGGCGCCCTTCGCCATGTGGGCGGCTTTCCCGTCCTCAGACTACTATGGCGCCTCTGTCACCTGCGCGCCTTTCTTCGCACGGTATTGCTCCTGGCGGCAGGCGATCATCCGTTGCTGAATCGGTTATCCTCTTGTTGCGCCTTTAGGTGGGGGCTGTACACCGGGGGCTCCTGGGGCGGTGTGATGCTCAGCTGTACCGCCACCTACTTGTCGGTCTGGTTCCGACAGGATGGTATACCATACGAGAGGGTATGCCATCAGCCCCGTCATCTCCCTGCTATGTGTCCTGGCAGGGCACACGCTTACGATGCTTCAATGGCCTCTTTGTTCCGGTCTTTTGGACCGATCCTCACCCTGGGCGCACACGGAGGCCCACGCCATTACGGCCTCTACTCACCTTTCGGCTGGTAGCGGACACGGCCGATCAGGTTATGGCTTGCAACCCGCTCTCTGACTCGGCTGCCATACCGGGCAGCTTTGCCAGGGGTCAGTCCTCAGCCCGCGCAGCGCCTAGGGCGGTCAGGCCCATCATCGGCGTAGCATCTCTGCGGCCCGGGAGTCTCACCCGGGAATTTCCGATTCAGCTTCTCTCCTGATGGAGAGGGAATTGTTCCTGGCTGCTGACTAGGCAACCAGTTTATTCCAACGGCTCGCACCTCGTACCGCGTGTACCGGTGCCGGATGTATGCCCTGGCAGCCAGGGCCGCCTTCTCCTCCAGCGCCAGCTGCCTCGTCCGCCCCACCCGGCCAGTCCCCACCGCCGCTGCCCGCGCAGCAGCAGCCCGGGCGACCTCCTCTGCCAGGGCGGAATGCTCGGGGGCAAAGTCCAGATAAGCCAGGATCGCCTGCTCAAGCTGCCGCCGGTACCGCTCCTCCGCCCTCTCCCTCGCCCTCGCCGAGGCGGCACGGCGCCGCCCGCGAACCTCCTCCGTCTCCTCCGCCAGCCTCAGGGCGTCGACAACCGCCTCCTCGGGAGCGAGCAAACCCAGGGTCTCCGTGTACCTGGGGCGGCGCCGCAACACCACCCAGTAGCGTCCCCATTCCTTAAGCTTGCGCGTGACGAAGTGCTCCCCGCGCGGCAGGAAAACCCATCCCGGAGGCGTCCTGACCAGCCCGAGACCGGGCGCCCACCACACATCCCAACCCTCGTCTCCATTGGGTATCTCCTCAGGCCGTGCCGGGTACACCTTGAGGTTCGCCACCTCCAGACCCGGCCCGCCTGCCGGCACTCTCCCTTCGGTCTCCATGCTCCCTGCAACCCGTTCACTCCGGGGCTGCGATTCCCCACCGCCAACTTGCCGCCCGGGATCACTGCCTCTCTACCCGGCACGACCCGGCTCGGCAGGGTTCCCGGCCTGACGCTGGCCCAAGCGCGCCAGGGTGGCCGCAACGATCTCTCTACTTCAGCCCGGCGTGAACGCGGGTTCCTACAGCAGGGAGGCAAGCTCTTCGGCGGTCATCCCAGCCTGCCGCAGGATCGACTGCATGGTCCCCACAGGCA
>JBFMCJ010000550.1 GCA_040754675.1 Bacillota bacterium | reverse complement strand
GGCCCTCCTGAAATGGCTCGCCTCGCTGTAGACGTTATGTGGCCGGCGCTAGCGGCGCTCGTCTGTGGATCCGGGTGTTCAGAGCCGCGCGACCGCCGCCGGCCACATAACCATGCCGGCCACACAAGTGCGACAACCCGAAGACCGCGGTGCTCTCGGTCTGCCGGTACGAGCCCGAGCTCAACCCGGCCTATCAAGAGATGGCGGCCCACTACGGCGTGGTGGTCCTCCCGGCCCGGCCCCGCCGCCCCCGGGACAAGGCGAAGGTCGAAAACGCCGTCCAGCAGGTCGAGCGCTGGATCCTCGCCCCGTTGCGCCACCAGACCTTCTTTGGGCTGGAGGCGTTGCACCGGGCCGTCCGGGAACAACTCGAGGGGCTCAACAGCCGGCCGTTTCAGAAGCTGGAGGGCTCCCGCCGAGAGCTCTATGAGAAGCTAGACAAGCCGGCCCTTCGGCCGCTGCCTGCCCAGCGCTACGAATACGCCGAGTGGCGCAAGGCCAGGGTGAACATCGACTATCACGTGGCCGTGGCCGACAACTACTACTCCACCCCGTACCAGCTGGTCCACGTGGAGGTCGACGTGCGGCTGAGCGCGACCACGGTCGAGATCTTCCTCAAAGGCCGGCGGGTCGCCAGCCACGTGCGCCTTTCCGGAAAGGGCGGCTACAGCACGGATCCCGCCCACCGGCCAGCCGCCCACCGGCGCCACCTGGAGTGGACGCCGTCTCGGCTGGTGCACTGGGGGGAAACGGTGGGGCCCTATACGGCCCAGCTGGTGGAGGCCATCCTGCAAAGCAAGCCTCATCCCGAGCAGGGCTACCGGGCCTGCCTGGGGCTGTTTCGGCTGGCCAAGCTCTACACCCCGGCTCGCCTGGAGGCGGCAGCCCGCCGGGCGTTGGCGGCCCAGGCCATCAGCTACCGCAGCGTGCAGTCCATCCTCCAGGTGGGGCTCGACCAGGTGCCCTTGGAGCCGGAGGTTCAAAGCCCACCCATTCACCACGCCCACGTGCGCGGCAGCGCCTACTACCGGGAGGAGGTCGTCTGAATGCTGGTGCAGCCGACCCTGGAGAAGCTACGGGCCATGCACCTGCTGGGGATGGCCGAGGCGCTGGCCCACCAAAGCCAGCAGCCCGACATGGGGCGCCTTTCCTTCGAGGAACGCCTGGGTCTTTTGGTGGACGAGGAGTGGACGTACCGGCAAAACCGGAGGCTGCAGCGGCTGCTCAAAGAGGCCAAACTGCGGCTGGCGGCCGTGCCGGAAGACATCGACTACACCGCGTCCCGGGGGCTTGACCGTCCTACTGTGCAGACGCTGCTGCGGGGAGAGTGGATCCGCTCGCATCAGAGCGTGCTTATCAGCGGGCCGACAGGCGTAGGCAAGACGTTTCTGGCCTGCGCGCTGGCCCATGCGGCGTGCCGCCAGGGCTTCAGCGCCCGCTACTACCGGCTCTCCCGGCTGCTCTCGGAGCTGGCGCTGGCCAGGGCGGACGGCTCCTACCCCAAGCGCCTGGCCCAACTGGGCCGCACGGAGGTGCTTGTGCTGGACGACTGGGGGCTGGCGCCCCTGAATCCCTCCGAAGGGCGGGAGCTGCTGGAGGTGATCGACGACCGCGCCCAACGCCGGGCCACCATCGTGGCCAGCCAGCTCCCTATCGAGAACTGGCATGGGGTCATCGCCGACCCTTCGATCGCCGACGCCATCCTAGGTGACTGCTCGGAAACCATACCCCATGGGGTATAAGCTGATGAGGTTTGAAAAGTGGAAACCCAATGAGTGGCGCCGGCAGATTCTCTCAGACAATGAGCGACGATTTGGGTGAAGAGTGTCACTCCGGCTTTGTTTTGCTTCGTAAGCCTTGCGTCCGCGCCTATTTCCGTGGTACGATGCGACTGGAAACCACCTCCGGGCAGGGAGTGGGTGGCCGTGCTGGGTCTCCGAAACCGCCAGACCACCTTCGACGACATCACCTGGCGACAGCGCATCCCCCGAAACTCCTACTGGTGGCGGCTGCACGACTGGGCGGTGCAGAACCTGGACGAATCGATGTTTGCTCCCCTGTTCGATGCCCGCACCGGCAGGCCTTCGGTGAGCCCGGTCCACACGTTTCTGGCGCTTTTGATCCAGATGGAGAAGGGCTACTCGGACCGGGAGATGGAGCAGGAATCCCGCTTCGACGACCGGGTGAAGCTGGCGATTTTGGCGGGGCGGGACTTTGAGGGCATCGATGCGGTGACGCTGTGCGACCACCGCCGGCGCTTCCTGCAACATGGGGTCGCGGCGGCCATGCTGGAGCGGACGCTGGCCTCGGCGAAGCAGGCGGGGCTCTTTTCGCCGGAGCGCTCCCAGATCGTCGACTCCTTTCTGATCCACGGCGGGGCGGCCGTGCAGGACACCTACACGCTTATCCGCAAAGCCGTCGTGCGGGTCCTGGCGGTGGCCCGGATGCACGAGCTGGACGGTGCGCTTTCGGCCGTGCTGAAGCGCACCGACTACCACGAGCCGGGCAAGCCCAGGATCGACTGGGACGACCCGGAGGCCCGCCGACAGCTTCTCCAGGAGCTGGTCGACGACGCGTTGGCCCTGGTGGCGGCGGCGCGGGCGCTTTCGAAAGTGCCCGAGGACTTGAAGGCCATGGTGGACCTGCTGGAGCGA
>JBFMCJ010000549.1 GCA_040754675.1 Bacillota bacterium | reverse complement strand
CGACATAGAGGCCATTGGCAAGCCACGCAGCGCATGTTTACTGTATACATCTCGGGGCTTCTTGATGGTTTGAAACCCCGTCATTTCGGGACGCGTGCGAGTTGAGGAGTTCGCAACTTCGGACTAGACCCCTCCCGGGTGTCAAGCGTTCGGCTCCGTCACGCAGCCTTCGGCCTGGCCGCCTCGATCGTCAGGTCGACGAACGCCTGCACCTTCTTGGCGCTCCACGCGGGCCGGGCGCGCAGGACCGCCGCGGCCATGACTCGCCGGGCACCGGCCACAGGTGCCGCCACCTCGGGTGGATTGAACCCGGCCGCCTCGGCAAGCTGGCGCGCGTGCCAGTACCGGCGGGCGAGGTCGGCCAGCCGGCGGGCGAGGTTAAGATCATCGGTCCACGGAGGGCTGTCCATTGCGTTCCCCTCCCGGATGGCAGGCGGGCGGCCGGACTTACGCCGCCCTCGCCACCGCGCCCGTGTCCAGCCGCACCGGCATCACGACGTAACGGTAGTCGCTACCCGCGACCGACCACTGGGACTGGCGGGCCGGATCGCTTACCGCGTACTCCACGGTCTCGGACTCCACCGCCCGCAGGAACTCTTCCAGGAACCGCGCCTGATATGCCGGGCGCAGGCCCTCCGGCCACGGCGCCCCGACGGTCCGCAAGGTCTCAACCCCCTCGCCGACGTCGGCCTCGATGGCCCTGAGTACGACACGCCCCGGTTCGTCAGCCGGCTCGAACATGACGACCGCCGGCCCGCGGCGGGAAAGCAGAGACAGCCGGCTGACAGCATCCAGGAGGGTCCGGCGCTCGAAACCCACGCGGTGGGCCGGGTCGGACAGCAGGACTTGTCGGAATGGCGGGAACATCCCCTCGATGAGCCGGGTGGTGAGGGTATACGCCCCCGCCTGGACCGCGATCAGCCGCTCGCCCACGTCCATCACAACCTCGGCCCCTGGGGAGATGGCGCCGAGGATGCGAGCGGCTTCCTCCACGGACCGCCGGGGGACAATCGCGGAGACCGAGCTGCCATCCGCCACGCCGGTCGGCCCGTCGAGGGGAATGGTCTCCGTGGCCAGCCGGCTAGAGTCCGTCGCAGCGAGCGTCAGCGCGGATGGGCCCACCTCGACGTACACGCCGGACAGCACGGGGCGCTTATCGGATTCCGCCGCGGCAAACGCCACGCGGCCCAGCACCCCGCCGAGGATCCCCGCCGTGAGCCGAACCGTCGCCCGGGCTTCGGGGGACGGAAGCTCGGGGAAGTCCTCCGCGTCCATCGACGCCAGGTTGAACCGGGCGCCGGCTGAGATGACACGGATTTGCTTATCCGTCGGTTCGAGGGTCACGGTTTCGGCCGGCAGCTTCCCCGTCAGCCCGACGAGGAGCCGGGCGTCGACGACGCGCGCCCAGCCGCCATCTCCCTCGGCGTGCAGGGTGGCTCGAATCCCGAGCTTGAGGTCCGTGGCCGCGACGACTAGGTTGCCGGGGTTCCGGGCGTCGAGGAGGACGCCGTTTAGGACGGGGACATTCTCGCGCTTCGCTGTTGCCGCCTCGACGATCCGAAGCGCCGAATGGAAAACCTTGCGTTCAATCTGCATCCGACTCATCTCCCTTCATGGCCGCCACGACGGTGGACGCCCACCGCTGCGACCAGTGTTCGAGCGCCCGCAGCACCATGGGACGGACCTGGCTGGCCACGCCCTCCGCCCCAGGCCCCTCAGCCGTTACCTCGGCCGAAAACCGGATGTGCACCCGCGGCCCGTCCTGGAACTCGAACGTCACGTCGGCCAGCCCGTCGTTGACCCACTGCCAGCCGACGAGGCGGACGGGAGACGAGGCGCGGCGCCGGCGCGGGCGCGGAGTCGCCTGTCGGGGCTCGGGCTGGGACGGTTCGGCCTCTCCGATTCGTGGCAGACGCCGCAGGGCGGCGATCTGCTCCAGGTCGCCGAAGCGCAGGGGACGCGCCAGCACCGATGTTTCAGGCTGCACGAGATCGTACCTCCTCTCGCTCCACGACACCGTGTTGCTCCAAGCATGCGACGGCTACCGCGGCCACCTGAAGGATCTCGCGTAGCGCATCGCGGTCGCCGCCGTGGCGCACCCAGGCGTCCATGGCCTCGTTGAGTTCGGAGCCCAGAATCAGCAGCCACTCGCCGACCGAATGCGGGTGCTCGTCAATGCTGCCCCACTTCGCGTCCTGGTAGCGCCGTTCACTCTGAATGGCTCGAAACACGTCTAAACGGCGCCCGGATGGATCGATCGGAGTTGGCGGTACAGTTTCCGCGAGCTCCAATTCACTCGGCTGAAACCACTCGGCAACGCCGCTGATGAACTGCACGCCAACAGATCGGCGGCTCCTGGACTCCAATGCGAATACCGTGCCGACTGCTCCTGCGAACCCCGTATCCTTTGCGATCACGCGTACTCGGATGCCGGTTGCGATGTCCTCCAGCCTCATCCTTGCACCTCCGGTTTCGCCATTCTCCAGCACCCCCACGGCGCCACGACCAGCGTCCCATCGTCCAGCCGCACCAGGCGGTTACGCGGGCCTGGGCCTCTTGCTTGGACGATCAGGGTGCCGGTGCGGCCGCGCAGGGAGGGGTTGGCGCGGCCGACACACACCAGCCGCAGCGGCTCATCCAAACGGCGCGCTCGTGTCA
>JBFMCJ010000548.1 GCA_040754675.1 Bacillota bacterium | reverse complement strand
CCGAACAACACGAAGAGGGGAGCCGTCACGGTGGGCGCACCGAAGTTGTGCTCGAGCAGCGACGAGACCGCGATCGCCACGAAAGCGGCGATGAGGCCGAACTGTCTCGCATCACGGAGCGTCCGGACGAGCAAGGTAAGCCAGACGCCCATCAACACAAGGCCCACCCCGCCCAGCTCAGCGGCCACGTGGAGATAGCTGTTGTGGGCGTGGGCGAAAACACCCTGCGCAAAGAGCCCGACGGCAAAGCACCCGTAGTTCCCCCACCCGACTCCCCAAACGGGGTTCGAGAGAAAGGCCGCCACGCCCTGTTCCCACAGCTCGATGCGCGCCTTCCCGGTGACTCCGAGGCCCCCTGCGAGTTCCAACAGGCGTTGTCCTGCCGGGGTGGCCGCAGCGGCCACCGCGAGGAGCATGGCCGCCCCTGCAGCCGCCATCACCCCACCGCGGGTCGTCAGCCTGCGCTGAAGCGCCTGCTGCAGGGGTGCGCGTCGAAGTATGGCAATGAACAGTGCCGCGGCCACGAGGCCGAGGTAGGCGGATCGGCTCCCCGACATCAGCACGCCGGCCGCAAGGGCCACGGCAACCCACGGGGGGCCATCCCCGGTTATCGCAAGGTCGAGAGCGAGCGCAGCCAGCGCTGCGAACAGCGCGCCCGCGGCGTTATGCGCGCCGAGCCAGGCGTGGAAGAAGTAGTAGCCTGAAATGTCCAGGCGCACCAGCCCCAGGGGGGTCGGGCCCCCCAGGGTGGCGGAGACGAACTCGAGGGCTTCCAGGGCCGACAGGACCGCACCGACTTGCAGCAACGCCTGACGGTAGCGGAGGTGGTTGGCTGCGGGCACGCCGGCCGCGATGACCAGGGCACCCATGGGGACGAGCTCTCGCAGCCGCCATCGAGCGAAATCGCCCCACGCTAGCTCGCACCCCGTCCTCCACGACGGAGCAACCCAGGCGAGATTGAAGAACGCGTAAGCGGCCACGGCGAGCCCCGCCAGTTGGGGCCCGCCAAGAGTCACGCGGCGGCGCCGAAGGAGCGCGGCGGCTTCGAAGGCGAGGGGCAGCACGAACCAGCCGTAGACGAAGTACGGGAGCGCCAGCGCCCAAGCGCCGATCTCCGGTAAGGGAAGGCCCCGGGTCCGGGCCCACGCGGTAGCTCCACGCGGCGGATTTGATGGCTCGGCCGCCCACCTGCCCACGTCAACAGGCCCCCCGTGCCGACAATAAGGCCATGGCGGTGCGGGGATGGTTCATCCGCGCGACCCCAGCAATCGCTCGTAGAGGTGCAGGTGACGCCGGGCGATGGTCTGCCAGTCACGCGTCTGAGCCAGGCGTGGAGCGCCATTCCGGAAAGCCCGAGAGAGATGGCCCCGTACCGCATCCGCCATGCCATCCAGGTCTTTAGGCGCCACATAAAACACACCGGGGAGGCGGGTGTTGGACTCTTCAAAGCTCACCCCACGCCAGGTCGGGTGGGTGGTCACTGTGAAGACCCCTAAGGATGCGGCCGCCGCGACGCTGCCGCTGCGCTCCGAGCGGCCGTCGACGAGGGGAAACACCGCGACGTCGCACGCCGCGAGATGCCTGGCGGCTTCAAGGGCCGGCAGCCGCCCGAGCCAGTGGATCCTTTCTTTCAGGTCTCCCTCCGACAGCGCCCTTTTCACGACTGACAGGTAGGTACGATCCTCACCGGGCTCGCCAATCAAGAGCAGGTGCGCCCCGGGGATCTTTCGCAGGAGCGCGGGTAAGAGGTGTACGCCCTTGGCAGCCTTGAGGAACCCGAAATGGGCGAGCAGGGGGCTCCCCGGGGGAACGCCAAGCCCCTGCCGAATCCGGGCGACCTCGTCGGAAGAGAGCGCCACATGCGGCAGGTTGGACGATATGGGAATCACTTCGACCACGCGCCGGGCAGCCAGCCATCGGCCAACCGCTCCCCACTGCGCCAACAGGTGGTGCGATTCCACGAAGACGAGGCCGTGCGCTGCCAGCATCGGAAGGCCGTTGTACAAGAGCGAAGCAAGGTTGGACGCGGGCTCGTGAAGGGTCACGGCCACCCGTGCCCCTGGTATGGTCGCCCGGACGAGCCACGGAAGCAGCCTGGGCCCGAGACGGCGGCCAAAGCGAAGCGTCGGGTACTGCACGTGCACGATGTCGGGGGCCACCCGGCGGGCCACGCGCCGCATGGCGGAGAGCAACCTGGCGGTGGAGTAGCCTTCGATCTCCCTGTGAACGGCGACTGCGGACGGACCCTCGGTGCCCGGCCGGTCCTCGACGCCGGGCGGGTTTCGGGATGCCCTACCGGGGCCCGCGGTCAGGACGTGTACCTCTGCCGCGCCCGCTCGGGCAAGAGCAGAGGCAAGGTGAGCCGTGTAGTCGCCAACGCCGCAGACGTCGGGCGGAAACGAGCCCGTGACGAAGAGAACGCGGATCACAGAGAAGCGCCCCCGGCGGCGCGGCTTCGGGAGCCGGCGGCGGCGCTTCCGGGGCTGCGATCTCCGCGGGCATCGAACGGAAGACCAAGGAGGCCGCGGGCCACCGCGCTGGCCTTCCCGAACTGGCCTCGCAGGAGCTTGACCATCAGGCGGCGGACCGTGAAGTAGAGATAGCCCGCGGGGACGTGGGCGGGATAGTAGCGCCGTAAGAAGCGCATGCCATTTCGGGCTACATA
>JBFMCJ010000547.1 GCA_040754675.1 Bacillota bacterium | reverse complement strand
CCCGGCCGGGGGTCGGCTTCATCCGGCACCTGTCCCTCGCGCCAGCCGGCTGCCTGCAGCGCCTCAGCGGCCCGCCGGGCGATGGCCGTCCCGGACGCCATGGCCTCCAGGCACCCACGCCGGCCGCATCCGCAAAGCGGCCCGTTCTCCACGACGGCCACGGTGTGCCCGATCTCCCCGGCCGCCCAGTGGGCGCCCCCGTAGATGCGCCCCTCGATGACGATCCCGCCGCCGATGCCCGTGCTGACCGTGACGTAGATGAAGGAGCGGGTCCCCCGGCCCGCTCCCGCCCACCACTCGCCGAGGGCGGCCGCGTTGGCATCGTTCTCCAGATAAACGGGAGCCCCCAGGGCCTCGCGCATCGGCGCCGTCACGTTGACGTTGCGCCAGTGCAGGTTGGGGGCTTCCGTCACCACGCCCCGCACCGGGTCGAGCGGGCCGGGGCAGGCCACGCTGACGGCCTGCAGCTCCTCCGGCCGGACGCCCGCCGCCCGGCACACCTCCCTCACCGACCCGATCATGCGATCCATGACCGCTGCCGGCCCCTCTTCCGGCCGGGTGAGCAGCTCCACCCGGTGGAGCACTCGCCCGCCCTCGTCCACCAGTCCGGCGGCGATCTTGGTCCCGCCCAGGTCTACCCCTGCCACGAAAGCTGCCACGTCTCTGCCTCCCGGGTGAGCTGCCCGCGCTTTGCGCCCCGTGCTAGCGCATGGTGGCGAGCTCCGCCTTCAGCCGGTCGATGAAGCGCACCGGCGTCGGGTCGACGCCCTTGGCGATGGCCAGGTAGTAGCTCACGTAGTCGCCCAGGTGCAGCAGCGCCACCGCCCGCGCCAGGTGCCCCTCGCCGTTGCCCGTGTGCTCCACCAGGCCCGAAGCCCGCCCCTCGAGAATGCGCCGGGTCGCCTCGAAGCGGCGCTGCATCCGCGGCGACTCGTCGCCGATCCGCAGCATCACCAGCCTCAGCTGCCGCGCCACCGCCGGCGGCGGCGCCTCCCATCCGACCACCTCGTTGTGGTCGAGTTCGGGAAGGCTGGTCCAGTAAGCGGGGTGCTTGCTGTTTTCATTGAACTGGGTCTTCCACCGGTACGCCACCGCGCCTCCGATGCCCGAACTCCCGAACAGGATGGGCACCCGGTCAACCAGTTCGACGGCCTCCTGCTTCGCCGGGTTTTCCCGGATGGTCCGGCGCATCGAGCAGCGTTCCCGCACCTCTTGCACTGCCCGGATCGTCTGATCCATCGCCTGCTGCATCTCCGGCAGCAGCCCCGCAGCCTCCATCACGCCGATGGCCGCAAACAGGGAGTACCCGAGCGCGGCCCGCGGCGGAAGGCCCGACGGGATACGGGCCGTGGGCCATCCCTTCCGGGCTGCCACGTCTCCCAGCCGCCCGCCGCTCGTGAGGGCCACGATGCGGGCGCCTGCCTGGGCGGCCTCATCCTGGGCGGCCAGTGTCTCCTCGGTGTTGCCGGAGTAGCTCGATGCGATGAACAGCGTCCTGTCGTCCACGTAGGCGGGAATGCGGTAGTCCCGTACCACTTCGACGGGCACCGGCGACAGGTCGGCCGCGACCCCCTTCAGAAGGTCTCCGCCGATCGCCGAGCCTCCCATGCCCGCCAGCACCACGGCACGGAACCCACCCTGCGGGGCGTTCGGGGCTGCCCGCCTCCCCGCGTCGTAGCCCGCCAGAACCTGGTCGGCCAGCCCTTCGATCAGGCGCAGCATGCCGTAGGGATCCAGCCGCGCCACGCCTGCCGGGTCGTCCAGACGCTGCCGGATCGCCTCGAGGGCCGCTCCGGAGAGGCTTGAGGCCTCCCCCGCCCCTCTTGAATGAGACACCTGGCGCACCTCCCTGCACGAAGGGGATCATACCACGCCACCCGGCCCCGACCAAGGGCCGCTGCGGTTGGGGAGATTTGACTAAACCGTCGTCTGGGCCTACGGTTATGTCGCGGGGCGCACGCCCGGAGAAGACGCGGGTACCCAACCATCACGTGCAGCCCCAGTAGACCGGGCTGTGAAGGGGCAGGGAGCAGTGGCCACTACCAAGGAGACCCTACGGGAGTTGGTCGAGAGGCTGACCGACGAGCAGGCGCAGGAAGTGCTCGACTACACACGGTGGCTCCTCACCGAGGGGGAAGGCGAGGAGTTCTCGGCTAGCGACCTAGCCGCCGTGCGCCGGGGCCTGGCTGATATTCAAGCTGGCCGGCTGCGCCCCTGGGAAGAGGTGCGCCGGGAGCTCGAATCGTGAGCCGCTGGCGGGTCGAGGTCTCGCGTGAGGCTGAGAAGGCCTTGAAGCGTCAAGACCGGCTGCAGCGGATGAGGCTACGTGAGGCCATTGATGGTCTGCAGGATAACCCATATCCAGGCCCCGGGCGCGACGTGGACCCGGTGAGAGGAGTGCCTGGCCTGTGGCGACTGCGAGTGGGCGATTTCCGGGTGCTATTCACAGTGGACAAGGCCCGGAGAGTGGTCTATATCATCGCCGTGCGGCCTCGCGGACAGGCCTACCGGAATCTGAACTGAGCACTCACGGAGCGGGCCCGGGTGAGCAAGACCGGGGGTCTCCGCTCCGGCGGTGGACCGGGTACCTGCGCACAGGTGAAACGACGGAACAGGTCGTGAACGAACTCCGTGGCCGGGAAGGGGTTTCCGAGTCGTGAATGGC
>JBFMCJ010000546.1 GCA_040754675.1 Bacillota bacterium | reverse complement strand
CCAACATCTCCTACGCCGTCTCGGTGGTCTCCGACCCGTTCGGCTGGGGATGGGACCTGCTGGGAACCGCCTCGTACCCGTGGACGCCTTACGTGCCGGGATGGGTGCCTTACCTCCAGGTGCCGGCCCTTTTGACCGGCCTGGGCTGGGGCATGGTGGGCGGGGTTCGCATCCTGACCAGGACGTTCGACGGCGACCGGGTGGCGGCGCTTCGCGCCTCCTTGCCGCTTGCGGTTTACCTCGTCGGCGTGACCGAGTTGTTTTTGTGGCTTTACCTTGCGTGACGAGCGTCAGGTGAGGGGTGGCTTCCTTGGCACAAGCAAAGCTCGCGCCAGCTCCGGGGCAGACGTCCGGTAACCGGGCAGGCCGGGGGCTCGAGGTGATGGCGGCCATCCTGGTCTTCCTGGCCGTTGTGGGCCTGCCCTTCGTCATCTTCGGGTACGAGAAAATGGTGCGCCCGGCCCTGGCGGCCCCCAACGAGTACCATGTCATCATCCGGATCTTCGAAGACGGGGGCTTTCAGCCGTCCCGGATCGAGGTCAGGCAGGGGGACCGGGTGCGGCTCAAGCTCACGTCCTACGACGTCACGCACAGCTTTCAACTGCTCGACTACGGCATCGACACCGGGCCCATCTTCCCGGGCACAAGCCGGGTCGTGGAGTTCACCGCAGACCGTGCAGGCACGTTCTTCTACCAGTGCAACGTTCGCTGCAGCGCGCTCCACCGCAACATGGTGGGGCAGTTGATAGTCAAACCCTAGCCTCGAGGAAGGGGAGAGGCAGAGGTGCGGTCGGAGGTGTTCAAAAAAGTTGTGCTGCTGGCGGCTGCCGTGGCGGTCGTCGGGCTGATCACCGGCTTTTCCATCTTCGGAGGCCGGCAGGCTCCCGCCGGCGATGCCAGCAAGGCGCTGGTGCCCCCGGGCAAGCTCGACGAGTACTACCTGTTCGCGTCCGGAGGGCACTCGGGGCAGGTGTTCGTGTACGGAGTGCCGTCCATGCGCCGGATCCGCACCATCCCGGTGTTCACCCCGGATCCGGCGTGGGGGTACGGCTACGACGAGGAAAGCAAGAAGATGCTGGGGGGGCTGACCTGGGGTGACGTTCACCACCCGTCGCTTTCGGAGACCAACGGCGAGTACGACGGGCGGTGGCTGTTCGTCAACGACAATGCGAACAACCGCGTGGCGCGCATCAATTTGAAGACCTTCTACACCGAGCAGATCCTGGGCCCCATCCCGAACATCATGGGTCCGCACTCGGGCGTGTTTGTGACGCCCAACACAGAGTACCTGTTCCTGGGGTCGCGCTTTGCCACGCCCGTCCCGGTGGGGGCGTACGTGCCTCTGGAGCAGTTCCACGAGAAGTACTATGGGGTGCTTGCCGCCATCAAGATCGACCCCAAGGACGGCAACATGGAACTGGCGTGGGAGCTGCTCCTGCCCCCGTGGCACTACGACCTGGGTGACGCCGGCAAGAAGGTGAGCGACGGCTGGTACTTTTTGACCACGTACAACACCGAGGAAGCGTACGAGACGCTGGAGGTCGGAGCGTCGGCCCGGGACCGGGACTACATCATCCTGGTCAACTGGAAAGAGGGCGAGAAGGCCGCGGCGGCCGGCAAGTACAAGACGATCGGCGGCGCCAGGGTCATCAACCCGGCGGAGGTGCCGGGCATCGTCTACATCCTGCCGGTCGCCAAGAGCCCGCACGGCGTGGACGTGTCGCCTGACGGGCGGTACGTCGTGGTCTCCGGCAAGCTGCAGCCGACGGTCACGGTGTACGACTTCGAGAAGATCAAGCAGGCCGTGGGGACCAAGAGGTTCGCCGGTACCGAGAAGGGCCTGCCCATCCTGGACTATGAGTTCGCCCGGGTCGCCGAGGTGCCCGCCGGGCTCGGGCCGCTGCACACCCAGTTCGACAACAAGGGGTACGCCTACACGAGCCTGTTCATCGACAGCGCCATCGTCAAGTGGAAGATCGGCGAGTGGAAGGTCGTTGACAAGGTCGACGTGCACTACAACGTGGGCCACCTGACGGCAGCCGAGGGCGACACGGTCTCGCCGGACGGCAACTGGCTCGTCAGCCTCAACAAGATGGCCAAGGACCGCTACCTGTCGGTGGGCCCGAGCCACCCGGAGAACCTTCAGCTCATCGACATCTCGGGCGAAAAGATGAGGCTCATCTACGAGGCGCCCGTGGATCCGGAGCCGCATTACGCGCAGATGATCAAGGCCGACAAGATCAAGACCGAGGTGATCTTCTACAAGGATCCGAACCGCCCGAACGCCGTCTGGGATCCCAAGGATGCCCGGGTGGTCCGGAAGGGGAACCGGGTCGACGCATACATCGTGGCCATCCGGAGCCGGTTCATCCCGGACCGCATCGAGGTGAACCAGGGCGACGACGTCTACTTCCACATCACGAACAACGACATGGACCAGGATATCACTCACGGGTTCGGGATCCCGCTGTACAACGTGGACATGCAGGTGGAGCCGGGTGAGACCAAGACCGTCCACATCAAGGCCGACAAGCCCGGCGTCTACCCGTTCTACTGCACGAACTTCTGCTCCGCTCTGCACCAGGAGATGCAGGGCTGGCTCCTGGTGAAGCCGAAGCAGTAGCGGCCAGCACGGCGGCCGCGGGCCCGGTGATTGTGGCGCCGGGC
>JBFMCJ010000545.1 GCA_040754675.1 Bacillota bacterium | reverse complement strand
CACAGACGTAGCAATTGTTCCACAAGTATCTCCCCAGAGCCCTCAGCCAACGGGCTTACCAGTACTTCGTAGTCAGCGCCGGCGTACGCGTCGCGGTCGGCAATATACCCCAGGTAGTCATTCGCATAGCCCACCAGCACCGTAGCGGGGGCAACGCTCCGCTCCTTGAGATGCAGTCCGAGACGCGAGAAAAGCTCTCCAGGTACGCCCAGGAATGCAATCGGACCAAGAAGCAGCACCTGCAGGTGAGCTGTCAGTTGGGCTGGCAGACGCCCATACATCTCCCTCTGAACCAGGGCCCCCTCCCACATCGTACGCAGCCGCCGAAGTTCTCCGTGGCTCCGCCCCATTTGCTCTGCACGCCGCAGTTCCCATTCGGCGGCCGCCACCCGGTGTTTCAAATCATCGGGATCGAGGATCCTTGCGGGAAGGGCCACGTCTCGCTCCCCGCATGCGACGGCCAGGGGACCCTTCACAGTCTCAGCACCGAGCACCGCAGTCGCGGCAGCGACCCCCACCAGACACCCCATGCGGCGGCCCTCCGCCCATGTCTGGGCGCGGCGGGTGAACCTAGGGCTGACGTCCCCCGCGGCGCCATTGGTGTAAAGCACCGGCGGACACCCCAGTCCTGCGGCTTGAAGGCATTTCTGTACCGTCCTGCGCATCGGCCCCACAAAGTCACTGGACAGCAGGAGATTGTCTGCACCCAGTACGGTCGGATGGCAGGCGTAGTTGACCAACACGGCGATCAACGAGCCATCTTGCCTGCTCAGCGCCAGCACGGTTACCTCGGGATCGACCGGTGCAGAGGGATCATTGCGGTTCGCCCCGACTCCCGCCACCGTCGCTCGTCCGAGGCTAAGGTAACAAGCCTCGGGCGCCAGGGCGGCCAGTTTTGCCACTCCAGCCAGGCTGCGGGCAGTATACTCGCGCAGACAGGGGTCGGACTGAGATCGCTCGGCCACGTGCAGGCGGGCCACAACGCCCGCATAGCTGGAGTGCGTGTGTGAAGCTGCAACCATTACCCCAGCCGCGGGGACCCTGAGGCCCTGGGCAAGGACGTCCCTGACTGCCCGGGTAAGATCCCAGTCCACGGCAATCAGGTCGGCACACACAATGACAGCCCGCCCTTGGTCCCCCTCGAGATAGAGCGCCTGCGCGACCAACGGGTCAAGCCACCCCATGGACGACCCTTGCCGCGCCATATAACCCGCCATCGGCGTGCCCGCAGGAGGGGCGAGAACCACCTCTGCCACTCCGGCCCGAAATCCCATAACCCGTCTCCCCCTTGCTCACCACGCCTTAATTCGCCCCTTGTAACGCTCGAGGAGCGGCCGGTTGTATTCGCGCGCACCATCGAGGTTCCCAGATAGGAATACCGGGGGGTCATGCCCGGCAGACATCATCTTTTCCACTACCTGCAAGAGCAGACAGTGGACGATGAAACAGCCCGCTATGCCCGATCCCGGACCCATCGGAGCACGCGTCCCTTCAACGTGAACCAGGGCGTCGCCCAAAGGCGTCTTGTTGTCTATCACCAGATCCGCCACTTCGAACAGACGCTTGCCCGAGGAGTGGCGGGAAGACACGGAGCGGGAATAAGCCAAGGAAGTGATGGCGATGACGGGGACACCCCGCGCCTTGGCCTCCATGGCCACCTCAACGGGAGCCGCATTCCGTCCCGAGTTGCTCACAACCAGCAGCACATCCTGGGGCCTGATGTCGCGGTGGTCCAGAATAACCTTACCCCATCCCTCCAGGCGCTCGGCGAACTCGCTCTTGCACACTTCCGTATGCCCGGTGAGACTGGGCTCCAGGATGGCATCCACCGGGGCCAGCACGCCGGCCCGGTAGAGCACTTCTTCAGCTACCAGATGGGAGTGGCCCGTCCCGAATATGTGGAGGATCCCTCCCGACATCATGGACCTGGCCACCACTTCGGCAGCCTGACCGATAACCGGGAACTCCTCCTCCTCGATCCGGGCAAGCATGTCGTGGACCTCAGCCGCAAAGCGTTCAGCCAGCACGTTCACACCTCCGGAATCTAGAGTGGGCCGCGCGATCCGCGTCACCGGTCGTCGCCAGTCCAACGAGGCAGGGCCGAAAACAGCTCCCGTTCCCGCTCCCGGCAGTAAGCCACCCTCCCTGCCACCAGCACCACGGCAACTTCCAGCTCCCTGTCCAGGATGACCAAATCGGCATCCATCCCCGGAGCCAAGAGACCCTTCCTGGTGTGCAGGTTCAAACACCGGGCCGGATTCAACGTGGCCATACGGACCGCTTCGTGAACGGGCCTGCCCAGGACACCGACCACGTTTCGCACCGCCTGATCCATGGTCAGCACGCTTCCGGCGAGCGTGCCGT
Source organism: Bacillota bacterium (assembly GCA_040754675.1). NCBI lineage: Bacteria > Bacillati > Bacillota > Bacillota bacterium. The sequence goes on along the minus strand of JBFMCJ010000545.1, from coordinate 305 downwards.
CGGCTAGGACAGCTCTCCCTTGCCGCACATGCACCTCCCGCCCGGCTAGAGAGTAGACGCCATCTGAAAGTCCGGCCCCGGCCATAGCGTCGGTGACCAGGAGTACGTCCCCGGGTTCCTTCACGCGCATAAGGAGGTCCATCGCTGCACGGTGAACATGTACTCCGTCTGCGATGAGTTCCGCAGTCACCGGAGCAACAAGGGCGGCACCCATAGCCCCGGGCTCCCGGTGCCCGAAACCCCTCATGGTGTTGTAGCAGTGGGTCACATGCCTGGCTCCAGCCCGAACGCCAGCCATGAAGTCC
>JBFMCJ010000544.1 GCA_040754675.1 Bacillota bacterium | reverse complement strand
CGCCCGGGCCGCAATGCCGTGCCCCCGGCGTTCCGAACGTTACCGATGGAACGGGGCAGTATTAGAGCAGTCCCTTGGTGAGGCCTCCGTCGATGGTCCACGCCGCACCCGTCACGTAGCTCGCTGCGTCGGACGCAAGAAAGGCGATGACCTTCGCCAGTTCCTCCGGCTCGCCGTACCGGCGCAGCGGAATGATGCGGGTGTACTCCCGCATGACCTCCTCGGGCGTCGTGCCCTCCTTCGACGCACGGATGCGGTCGAGCTCTCGGATGCGCTCCGTATTGAACCGTCCCTGCACGATCACGTTCACCCGGATGCCCTCGGGGCCCAACTCGTCCGCCAGGGTTTTGAGCAGCCCCGCCAGCCCGGCCCGCATGGTGTTGCTCAGGATGAGGCCGCGGATGGGTTCCTTGAGGCTGTAAGAGGTGAGGGCCAGGATTGAGCCGCCCCGCCCGGTGCGACGCATCAAGGGCACGATCCCGCGCACCATGCGCACCACGCTCATGATGAGCAAATCGTACGCCGTTTGCCAGTCCCCGTCTTCCATGTCGAAGAAGCTGCCGGTCCTGGGCCCCCCGGAGTTGGTCACGAGCACGTCCACCCGGCCGTAGCGGCGGTCGATCTCGTGCACGAAGCGCTGAACGTCCTGCGAGCGGCTCACGTCGGCGACCACTGCCAGGACGTCCGTGCCGAACTCCTCCCGCAGCTGACGTGCGGCCTGCTCGATGGCTTCGGCGCGCCTCGAGCAGATAGCAAGCTTGGCCCCCTCGGCCGCCAGAGTCCGGGCCGCCGCGAGGCCGAGCCCTTGAGAGGCCGCTGCCACCACTGCCACTTTGCCCTTGAGACCCAGATCCATCCCAGCGAGTCCCCTTCCTCGGGCCGCCGGCAGGGCGTGCCCTAGCTTCCGCGTGGTTGTCTCGGGTCAGATTCGGGCCGGCGCGCGCCGATCCCTTGAAAGGCCAGGCGAAAACCATCCAGAATATGCCGGCCGCGCGAACGCAAGCCCATGTGGAGAGGTGGTTCGAGGTAGAGGTGCCCGTCGCAGTTCGAGCCGGCGACGTGATGCCCGAAGTGGCGGGACCCACGCAGGCGGGAACCCGCCTGTCGTCCAGGCAGTTCCTGGGAAAGTGGCTTGTCCTGTATTTTTACCCGAGGGACAAGACGCCCGGGTGTACGCGGGAGGCACAGGCGTTCAACGCGCACCTGGAGGAGCTGCGCGACCGGGACGCCGAGGTGGTGGGCGTCAGCGTGGATAGCGAGGCGTCCCACCGCAGCTTTGCCGACGCGTGCGGCCTGCGCTTTCCGCTCATCTCCGACCGGGACAAGGCCATCTCCCGCAACCTCGGCGTGCTCAACGAAAAGGGCACCAGCGCCCTGCGCACCACTTTCGTCATTGATCCGCAAGGGCGCATCGCCCGCATCTTCGAGAACGTCAAGGTGGACGGCCACGTCGACGAGGTGCTCAAGAGCCTCGACCAGCTGCGCAACCGTGCTGAGCCGGGAAGACGGAAGGAATAACCATCCCTCCGTCTAACAGGCTGCTCAGGGAGGAGGCAAAGGCCCTTGAACGCCCATTCGCATCGCACGCATGAAGCCATTGCCGGCGCAGTGCGCCTTTTCGCGCTCGCCTTTGCGGCGTTTGTGCCCCTTTTCCTGGCGCGGCCCGCATCGGCGCTGCTCGAACCCAGGCCGCACCCCCAGTGGCGCGCGGGCTTCATGTGGAGCCTCAACGAACCCGACGTCATCGGCCTCGACTGGGGCGTGGGCGTGCGGCTGCCCCTCCAGCCGAGCGAACTCGGGGTCGCGACCCTCTCAGGAAGCCTGCAGGGTACCTTGAGCAAGTATTACGAGTGGGATTTCCGCCTCGCCGGGCTCCTCGAGTCCTACCGGACAGGCCGGCCGTCGCTGGGCGTCTACTACACACTGCGGCACTTCCCCGACACCGTGATCCCCTGGAGCGGCCAGAGGGCGCTGAACGGCATCGGCTTCCGGTACGGGTCGCTGGCAGCCGCCTTTTACCCGGAGATCTGGAACTCCCGCCTCGAAACCGACCGCCTCGGCCCCGTCATGGTAGTGGAGCCGGGGTGGTTTTCGGGCCTGTACGTCCAGCTCCGCTGGCTGTTCAGGCCCAAGGCGCAGGCCTCCTCAGTGCGGCTGGCCGTCGGGCTCGAGGAAGACTGGTAGGGACCCGGGGCAAGCGCTCTGGCCCGCTGAGGCGCGGCCTCGCGGGGGACCGCCGGGAGGCCGTCACAAGCAGCGCCTCAAGGCGGACGGTCTCATACGGGTACCGGAGGCCCCTGGGGGGCGGCGGGAACCAGCTCCCCCGTATCGGCATTGAAGACCCGAACGGACTCTGGCGAAAAGCCCACGCCCACAGCGTCCCCTCGCCGAATCTGGGGTCCCGAGGGTACGGCCATCTTGAGGCGGCTATATTGGCCAATCGCAAGCTCCACGATGATCTTGCGCCCCAGCGGCTGTACGACCTCCACCCTGCCCGGCAGCCGGCCCCCGAGGGTGATCTCCTCCGGGCGGATGCCCAGAAGAACCCGTCCCGACGCGCCCGTAACGGGAATCGAGAACCCGTCCGCCCTGGCGAAGCCATCTTCAATGAGAGACGGGATGAGGTTCATGGGCGGGCTTCCCGTGAGCTGGGCCACCGTCGCGCTTGCAGGCTGCGAGTAGACCTCCTCCG
>JBFMCJ010000543.1 GCA_040754675.1 Bacillota bacterium | reverse complement strand
GCGCGGCGCGTAGTGCCGGTACTTGAGCCCTGGAGAGCGGGGAGCCTCGCCAGGCGCCACCTCCTCGCCGGCCAGCTTCACCTCTCCCAGCGCGTCCGTCAGAGCCTCCAGGCCGACGCCCCCAGGCCGCAGCACCACGGGCACCTCACCACAGAGGTCCAGCACGGTCGACTCCACGCCGACGCCGGTAGGGCCTCCGTCCAGCACCCATTCGATACGCCCATCCAGGTCTTCGAGCACGTGGGACGCCGACGAGGGGCTCGGCCGCCCGGACCGGTTGGCGCTCGGGGCCGCGACGGGCCTGCCGGCGGCATCGATGAGACCGAGCGCCACGGCGTGCCGGGGCATGCGGATCGCCACCGTGCCAAGCCCTGCCGTCACCGCGCGGCTCACGACCGGCCGGCAGGGCAGCACCAGCGTCAGCGGCCCGGGCCAGAAGCGCCGCGCCAGCATTTCCCAGCGCCCGAACGGGTCGGGAAAGGCCAGATCCCCCACGGCCTCAACGGATGCGACGTGGACGATGAGGGGGTTGTCCGCGGGCCGCCCTTTCGCCTCGAAGATGCGTTGCACCGCGCGATCCGACAGGGCGTCGGCCCCCAGGCCGTAGACCGTCTCGGTGGGAAACGCCACCAGCCCGCCGTCCCGGATGACACGGCCGGCCTGCCGGAGCACCTCGGCGTCGGGGTGGTGCGGGTCGACTTTCACGACGCGGGTCGCGAGTTTCACCGGGGCCCCCGCTCCCCCTCGCGCGCCCCGGTACCGCCTTCCTCGGCGGGCGTGGCCGGCCACGCCAGAGGCTGCTCGCCCGGGGTGCGGGCCGCGAGCACTGGCACGCGCGTCACCTCGTCCCGCAGCGCCGCGACCTTCTCGAACGCGTCCGGCCACCGCCGGCACTCGGCCGCGAGTTGCTCGGCCTGCCGGGAGGTGCCCAGTTCCATCAGGAGAATCCCGCCGGGCCTGAGGACGCGGGCCGCCTCCTTCGCCACCCGGCGCGCCGTCACGAGGCCGTCCGGCCCGCCGTCCAGCGCGGCCCGCGGCTCGTATCGCCGGATCTCCGGGGCCAGGTGCTCGATCTCGGCGGCAGGGACGTAAGGCGGGTTGCTCACCACGAGGTCAAAGGCTCCCCCCGCGGCCCACGAAAGCCCGTCACCCTGCACCCAGGCCACCCGGTCGCCCACGCCGTGATCCCGTGCGTTTGCCCTGGCGTAGCCGAGCACCTCAGGGCTGATATCCGAACCCACCCCGGCAAGGTGGGGCCGGCGGGCGGCCAGCGTGATCGCAAGCGCCCCGCTGCCTGTCCCCACGTCGACAAACCACAACGCGCGTTCCGACCGGTGGGCGACCCTCAGCGCCAGTTCCACCAGAAACTCCGTCTCGGGCCTCGGAACCAGCACGCCCGGCCCTACCCGCAAGCGCAGGCCGAAAAACTCCTTGTAGCCCACGATGTATGCGACCGGCTCCCGGTTGGCCCGGCGCACGATGGCCTGCCGGTAGGCGTCCACCTCGTGGCGGCTCAGCGGCTGATCCAGCCGGGTGTAGAGGTCGAGGCGGGACGTTCCCAGAACGTGCGCCAGCAGCACCTCCGCGTCCAGTCGCGGCGTGGAACTCCCGTGCCGCGCAAGGTACGGTTGGGCCAGGCGCAGGTAGTCCGCGGCGGTGCGCGGCGGGGCGGCCTGCGCTTGCGGCGTCGGGGGCATGGCGGGCTCTCACACCTGGAGCGCTTCGAGGCGCTGGGCCTGGTCGGCCAGGATCAGGGCGTCGATGAACGGGTCCAGCTGGCCCTCTTCCAGAACCGAGTCGATCTCGTGCACCGTGAGGCCGATGCGGTGGTCGGTGACCCGGTTCTGCGGGAAGTTGTACGTGCGGATGCGCTCGCTGCGCTCGCCGCTGCCCACCTGAGAGCGCCGCTCCTGGGCAAGGCGGCTTTCCTGTTCCTGCAGCATCATGCTGTAAAGGCGCGCCCGCAGCACCTTCATGGCGCGCTCCTTGTTCTTGAGCTGCGAGCGCTCGTCCTGACAGGTCACCACGAGCCCCGTCGGCCTGTGGGTGATGCGCACGGCCGAGTCGGTGGTGTTGACGTGCTGCCCGCCGTGGCCGCTCGCCCGGTAGACGTCCACCTCGATCTCTTCGGGCCGGATCTCCACCTCCACCTCTTCCGGCTCCGGCAAAACCGCCACCGTTGCCGTCGACGTGTGGATGCGGCCCGAGGCTTCCGTCACCGGCACGCGCTGGACGCGGTGAACCCCCCGCTCGTACTTGAGCCGGGAGAACGCCCAGTCGCCGTTGACGCCGATGATGACTTCCTTGAACCCGCCCAGTTCGGTGGGGTTGGCCGAGATGAGTTCGGTCTTCCAGCCGCGCCGCTCGGCGTAGCGCGTGTACATCTTCAGGAGGTCGCCCGCGAACAGCGCAGCCTCTTCGCCGCCCGTGCCGGCCCGGATCTCCACGATGACGCTGCGGTCGTCGTTGGGATCCTGGGGCAGGAGCAGCAGCCAGAGACGGCGTTCGAGTTCCTGCCGGCGCAGCACCAGCTCCTCGGCCTCGGACTCGGCAAGCTCGCGCAGTTCCCCGTCGGCCTCCGGGTCGGCGAGGAGCGCACGGGTCTCCTCCAGGTTGCGGCCAACCCTCCGGTACTCCCGCAGGGTGTCCACCAGTTCGCTGAGGCGCGCGTGGGCCTTCGCAACCTTCCGAAGCT
>JBFMCJ010000542.1 GCA_040754675.1 Bacillota bacterium | reverse complement strand
CCCGGGCGCCGAGCTTGACATCCCCAAAGTCGAGCGTGGCACCCAAACGCATGGCGGAGACGATGAGCGGCATCGCCCAGAGGTTCTGGGCGTACTCGCCGGTGAACGAAAGCCACGGAACGGGGGCATAGCGCCCGACGACGGAGGTGACCGTCGAACCCTCGTCAAGCTGCAAGAGTCCTGTTGGGCTCTCGCCGCCCCGGATGATGGCGCCGCCCACCACGACCTGGCGCGACAGCGCCAGCGACCCGTCCAACACCGCTATCGCCCGGCTCTTCTCCTGCTGCTCACCGGGCAGGCCCCCCTCAGGCGTCTGCTGGGCTAACACGAGGCCCGTCCGGGTATCCTTGCCCACCATGCGCGCTTCGATGCCCCGAAGCGTCAGGGCCTCTTCGTCGCCGCCCAGGGCGAACGCGCTGTTGAGCGGCGTCCAGACCCGGCCCACGCGGGCCCAGAGCCACCGGTCGGGCACCGGCCCCAGGAGCACGGCGCCAACCTCACTGGCCTCGCCCTCGCCCAGGCCAAGCTGGCCGTCCACGTCCCACCGGCCCGGGGCCACCGACCGTACGCCAAGGCGGTAAGCGGGGACAACCGCCGCGCCCCGGACCGCGGGAAGGTCCGGAAGAGCCCCATAGGTCGCCGCTTGCTCTCCCTGCTCGGCGGGTACGGCCGAGACGGCCCCGTCTCCGGCGGGGGCCACCCCGCCGGTCGTGTCCGCAGGATCGCCGGACCCGGCCGCCTCACCCGGTGTCGTCTCTCCCGCCGCCTGGGGCTTTTCAGCGACCTGCGCGGCCCCTGTCGCCGGGGCCTTTGCGCCCGTGCGGACGGAAACGGAGGCGCTCGGGCGGATCTCCAGAGGCTTTGCCGTCGATGCGCCCGGCTCTTCTGCCTTCCCGGCCCCATCTATCGTAAAGCCCAGCACCTTCAGTTCTTCCGACAACTCCCGCCCCAGGGCCGTGAGGATCTCCTGGAGGTGGCCCGCATCCGGCTTGTCGGCCCCTGCGCCGGCGAGCCGGCCCGGGAGGAGCACCTTCAGGCGCGCACCGGCCTCGGCACCCGGTCCGACCGCATCGGCCCGGCGGAATGCATCCACGAGCAGCATCGCAGCCTCGTAGCGGCTGATGGTGCGCTCGTCGTCGAACAGGCCCGGCGCGTACTCCACCACGAGTCCGGCCCTGATGAGTTCCTCGAAGGCCGCGTAGGCCCAGTGCCCCGCCGGGAGTTCCGCAAGAGGGCCATAAAGCGTCACGCCCGCAGGCGGCGCGCTTGGGCGCGCCGGCCCGCCGGCCGCCCCGGCATGGGCGCCGCCGCCGGCCAGAAGCGCCAGGATCAGCGCCACGGCCACCAACGCGCCGCGGCCCGCTGCCAGCCCCTCGAGTGGCATCGTCATCGTTCGGATCTATCCGACAGGGAGATTCGCCTGCGAACCGGCCGCGCCCTGCGGGAAATGATTCTTTAACCCGGCCCCTTCAGGTAGCGCTCGGCCAGGACGACGGCGGCCCAGTCGTCCACGGGCTCCGGTGGAAGGCGAAGCCCCACGGGCACGAATCTCCAGAGGCCCCGCGCAGGGTGGGCCTGGAAGTATCGCCGGCGGGCCTCAAGCGAGGTGAACGACTCGTCCACGACCCGAACCCCACCCAGAGCCCGCACCTCCGGCAGTTCGGCGAGCCGCCTGGCCGCATCGCCGGAACCGGTGCGGTTGCCGAGCACCACGGCCTCCGGTTCCAGCTGGCGAATGACCTGCGCCACCGTGTCCACCAGACGATCCACGTGCACGATGGTGCGAAACACGACGGCGCCTCCGTGCTCGACGACAGCCAGCCCGCACTTTTCGCGGCCCGGGTCAACCGCCATGATCCGCCGCATCCCCCTCGCCCCTCCCGTGCCGGCCCGGGTGTTACAGGTCAACCGGCACCTCCCAGGCCAGAAGGCCTCGCGGCGGCCGGCCGGCCACGCCCCAAAACTCCAGCTTCAACGAGGCTCCGCCTGCCTCTCCCGCAAGGGGAATCACCGACGCCACAAGCCACGCGGTGGCAGGCTCCCAACCGGCGCCGGCCGCCCAGACCCGCCCGACGGCTCCTCGCACGCCCGGCAGGTCCGGCCTCGGACTCCACGAGAGCGAACCCCAGGCGTACCCGGCATCGCCGGCATCCTCCAGCAGCCAGTCCGGGTCGGGCACCGCCCCGCTGTGCCAGCCCGCCCCCAGCTCAAGGCTCAGCGATGGGTATGGCTGCCACGCCAGGCTCACAAACTCACGGCTACCCGTTCCCGCCGAACTGCCGGCGGACGCCACCACCTCCCCGCCAAAAGATAGGTTCGCCCCGAGCATCCGCACTCCGCCCAACTGGACACCGGCGCCTCCTCGAATGTTCCCTTCGCCTTCGGCGGTCGCCCGGACGCCCCACCTGACCCCGCCGCGCAAGGGCCTCCGCTCCAACGCCAGCGCCATGTCGAAAAGGTAGCCATAAACCGTCCGGTCACCTGCAAGGAGCGCTGCTGTACCGCCGCCGACGCTGAGCCGTGGGGTGGCGGCGCGCCTTTCGGCCTCGTCCCTGGACCTCGCGGCCTCGTCTGCCAGGTGCGACGCCAGGCCCTGTTCGAGTTGCCCGACTTCGGCCAGGGCTGACTCCACCCGGGCCTCCAGGTCGCCGGCGGCCTGAAGGGCGCGGCCGGCGCTGCGCCCCACCGAGGCCACT
>JBFMCJ010000541.1 GCA_040754675.1 Bacillota bacterium | reverse complement strand
CGGGCGGCAGTGCCCCTTCGTGGAGAAGGGGAAGTGCCGTCCGGTTGGGCGGCTGAGCTTCCTGCTCCCGAGAGTTCCCGGAGTCCTGGGTGTGTACCAGATCGCCACGGGTTCGGTGAACTCGTACCTGAACATCGTGGGCGGTCTGGCAACCCTACGCAATCTCCTCGGGAGGATCTCGTTCGTGCCCGTCAAGCTCCGGGTGCGCGTTGAGGAGGCGCACCCGGTGGTAGGCAGCGGCCAGGAAAAGCGCCAGGTGAAGAGCACGATCTCGGTGCTCTACCTGGACATGGGCGAGTGGACGCTTGAGCGGGTCATAGAGATGGCCCGCGAGAGGCAGCTCATCCGTGCCGTGGCGCTGCCTCCCGGCCCGGCCGTCGTGGAGCTGGAGCCGGTGGACGAGGAGGAGAAGCCCGAGCTTCTCTTCCCGCCGGAACAGCCCGAGCCGGAGCCGGAAAAACAGGGTCCCGAGGCACCAGAGGCTTGCCCTGACGTGCCGGCCCGTCCGGCCGTCCAGGCACCTCCGCCGCCTGCAACAACTCCTGCCGCCGGCCGTGCGGCTCCAGCGGCCTCAAAGCCAGCTCCGGCCGAACCGGCACCGCCCGCGCCTGGTGGAAAGACCGCTGCACCCGGAGCCAAGCCCGCCGCTACTGCTGGGCGGGGCTCCGCAGAAGGACAGGGCGACAACAACGCACCCACACAGGCGGCGCAGCCTTCCGCCGAGAGTCCGGAGGGGTCGGTCTGCGGGGAGTTCGAGGTCCTCTCTGCCCCCGTCGCGAGGAAGGACAGGGAGGGCCGGGACGTCCTGGTTTTCCGCGTACGGGCCCTGGAGACCGAAGGTGTGGATGCGGGGGTCGTCCTCAACGCTTTCTCGGCTCCCGGAATCCACCCGTACGCCCGGCAGACGATCGCCGGGTCCAAGCTCGGGACCAGGCTGCTCCTGCAGGGGCGGCGCGTCCGCTCCGACGCCCTGGTGGTCGAACAGGCTCTGGTGGCAACGGACTCGTAACCGACCCGTAACAGACCCGGAGGTGAGGAGCGTGGGTGCAGATTTGGAACTGGACATCGCGGCTCTCGGCCCGCGCTCCTCGGGCCGGGCCGAAGTGCGGGTGAACTGCCCCTTCTGCGGCGATCAGAAGGGGCACCTGTACGCCAACCCCAGGAAGCAGGTATTCTACTGCTTCCGCTGCGGGGCGAAGGGCCGCCTGGTGGCCGGCGCGGTTGCGGCGGCGCCGCGCGTGCGCGGGGTCGAGCCGGAGCCGCGGGCCACCGCCGATACACGGGACAGGGTGTACCGTGCGCTGCTCTCGGCACTCGAGCTCTCCGCAGCGCACCGGGACCACCTGCTTTCCCCTGTACGTGGGATGACCCTTGAGCAGGTGGAAAGGGGTATGTACCGGACCCTCCCGGAGGGTGGGAGAGCTGAGTTGGGCGAACAGGTGGCCCGCGTGGCGGACCCCTCCGGAGTGCCGGGTTTCTGGCGGTCCGGGAACGGGTGGCGCGTGGCCGGCCCGGCGGGACTGTTAGTTCCCGTCCGGGACGTGCGCGGCCGCGTGGTTGGCCTGCAGGTCAGGCGGGACGATCCGGGTGACGGTCCGCGCTACGTGTGGCTTTCGTCCGCGGGGAGGCCGGGCGGGACCCCGGCGCGCACCCTGTGCCACGTGGCCTGGCCGCCGGGCATCCCCTGCCTGCGGGTGTGGGTCACCGAGGGGCCGCTCAAGGCGGACATTGCCTCGGAGATCCTCGGGGAGCCGGTGGTGGCGGTACCGGGGGTGAACACCTGGAAGTCCTCCGGTCTGCTGGAGGCGCTGCGGGAGATGTGCCCGGACGAAGTCGTGGTGGCCTACGACGCGGACGCGGAGACAAACCCGTTCGTCGACCGCGCCGCGGGCAATCTCGGCAGGGCTCTCCGGGGCTCCGGGTACCGGGTGTGCGTGGCCCGCTGGCCGCTGGCCGCAGGCAAGGGGCTGGACGACCTGCTACTCGGCGGAGGGCGACCTGTTTTGGAACACTTCTCCGGAGGGGGGAGCATAGTGAACCGAGTGATTCTGGCCGGGGAGGTGGTGCAGCCTCCTAAGGTCCAGGCCTTAAAGAGAAAGGACGGGACGTCCTTCGTCCGGGGGCGTTTCCTGCTCCAGATTGAGGATGACGGCCGTCGCGAAACAATTCCCGTAAACGCCTGGGAAAAGATAGCCAGGCGTCTTGAAGAAGCGGCCCTGGCCAAAGGCGACCGCATCCTGCTGGAGGGGAAGCTGAAGGCCCGGCGGGAGGACGGCCCGTACGGGCAGCAGACCTCGCTCGAGATCTGGGTATCCGATTTCGAGGTCCTGCTGCGCGCAGCCCAAATCGAACCCGCTCCCAGCACCCCCTCCGGCGCGCGGTCAGCCGCTGAGCCGCCGGCTGTCCGTCCAGGTAGTGACCAAGACCTGGAGGAGGTGGAGATCCCGTGGTAGCGGGTACGCATGTGTTTGCAGCGCTCGCTGCCGCAGTGTCGGCCGGGGTGACGGAGCCCGCGGCCCTGGGTGTTGCCGCCGCGGGCTCCCTGCTCCCCGACCTGGACTGCCCGGGTTCCCTCGCCGGGCGGTTCGTCCCCGGCTCGTCCCTGGGTAGGGTCGGGAGGCTGGCTGCCGGCGCGTTGCTTGGGTACCTGGGGTGGGCAAAGGGAGACCGGGTGGCGCTGGCGTGCGGCGTTCTCCTGGCC
>JBFMCJ010000540.1 GCA_040754675.1 Bacillota bacterium | reverse complement strand
CCTGCCCGTAGCCCCTCGTCTCTGACAGCGGATCGCCCCGCCGGCCAGCCTCATGCCCCGGGGAGCGGTCCGGCAGGACCTGAGGCATGGAGCGGCCGAATGGCATGCAAGCGAGGATCGCAGCCTCGATGCTTGCATCTGGTACGAAAGGAGGACCTGCGCATGGCCGCGCTGCGTGACTTCGTCTACCTGGTGGCTCTGGCGTGGTGGACCGGGACGGCGCTCTACTTCGGGGGCAGCGCGACGCCGGCCATCTTCGCCCGCTTCCCGCGCGCCCAGGCAGGCCAGATCGTCGAGACCATCTTCCCCGGGTACTACCGCACCGCCGTGGTCAGCGCCCTGGTGCTGCTGGCGGTGGGCCTGTGGCGGGTGGCGGCCGGGCGGCCCCGGGCAGGCCTGGCCCTGGCGCTGATCGTGGTCATGCTGGCCTTGGGGCTGGTCGGCGCCTTCGTGCTGCAGCCCCGCATTCACGCCCTGAGGATGCAGGCGGCGCAGGCCGGCCCCGATGCGCCGCTGCCGCCGCAGTTCGGCAGGCTGCACGGGCTGTCGGTGGTCGCCAGCGGTCTTTCGGTGCTTGCGGCCCTGGCGCTCTGGGGCGTCGCTGCTGCTTCGGGCCTGTGAGGCGGGGCCAGATGCCGAGCGACTCGGACACTCCGTCCATCGGAGAGCTCCACGACAGCTACAATAGCCAGATCCCGCACGGCAAGCGCGCGGTCAACTGCGGTGGGGATGCACGCGGGCCGATCTCGGAGCTGGCGACCCGCAACCGGGCACGAGGGCATCATACCCATAGGAGGCATCGTGGATTTCCTGCACGGGGCGGATCCAGTCCCTAACGCCTCTGCGCCCAGGAGTCATCCGATAGGCCGACGACGAGCCGGGGCAGGTACTGTATGGCGTGAGGTAGGAGCAGGTAGACAACGTCGCTCCACGAACCCCGGTCGAGTGCGGAGCCCGTAATGGAAGCGGCATTCGTAAGGGCTGAGGGCGTCATGCGTCGCCTTCGCGACGGGGTATGCTGCTGCGGTCGAGTTCTTTGCGCAGCAAGACGGACTGCGCCCCCAGCCACGCGAGAAGCAGAATCACGAGCGGGATTGCAACCACCGCGGCGCGACTGCTGTGCCAGAAGATCGGATCAAGCCGCGCCCATACGATCCGTCCGAGCCACAGAGCGAAGAAAGGCGCATCGATCAAGAGGTGGAACCGACGGTACCGGGTAGTGGCACGGCGGTAACTGTCCACCCTCAAGACGACCAGTCCAAGCCAGAGGGTCATCTCAGCCAGGGCGTAACCGGGTATTCCGGCTACCGGCGGCATCGGGGCAAGGCCCAGTACAGGCGCTACAATGAACAGGGCCACACCAAGCCAGAGCAAGATGATCGCCCCTCCTTCCCTGTCATTTCACCAGCAAGCATGAACGGCCGGATTGCCCTGCCCTCCCCGCGGCGCAGGCGGTAGGCTGAAGCCTCGGGAAACGGTGAAGAGTCCCAGTGGAAGGAGCGACCCTCCCAGTGGCCGATCTCAGCTTCGCACCGCTCGACCTGCTTCGCAAGTACCCTATGATCCCCCGTCAAGAACCCGTTTCGAGCGGCTGATCCGACTCTCCGTTGGCCCTTGTGGGGCTCCGCTGTGCGTCTTGAGGCGAGCCGTCGACAAACTGCTCGACGCGTCCGGCAAGCCACCGTAGTACCGGGGCAGGAAAGGCCTCTGCTCGCCGGTCGAGCGTAGCCAGCCGTAGCGCCAGGTCGACCGCCTCTTCCAACGCCACGGGTTGCTCCGCTTTGTGCCGCGCCGTAGCGAGGTCATCGAGCTGGGGCCGTCATGCGCCGGGGATGTCAAGAGGCCGACTCCGCCAAGGGCATAGTGCGGGCTATTTGCTCCGTTGGCCACCAACTGCACGGCGAACAGTTCGTCGGCACCAGGCCCGCGATACCCCCCTGTGGAGCGCCGCTCGCGACCCTTACCTGCTTCTACCGATACCCGTAGGGGTCCTGGCGCGCGGACACCTCCTTTCGGCGCGCGGCCTCTCGCGCGGACTTACGTTTGTGAGGTGGTGTTGGGAGGCCCATCAGAACGTGCGTCCCCACGCGGATCCGCACGGCCCAAGACGCGTAACCATGCCGGGTGGAGTTTTGACATGGTAGACGCCAGGGGTCCGGACGGCCAGCGAGCCGCACTCCGTCGCTGCCGTGACGAGGGCAGCGGGAGGGCAACGCACGCGCAAGAGCGCCGATACCCTGCGCCACAGATCCGGGTGTGGTTGCCGGCGGAACATGGAAGTCACGCTGTGTTGACGTGTCTGCGGCAGCCAAAGAAAACCCGGACGCCGCCCCCTTCTTCATCGGCAGTCCGGCTGGCCTGGGTCCAGCAAGTCAGGCAGTTCCCGGACAGAAAGTTGCGGGCCCGCCGCCTTCCAGAGAAGAGATTCCGGAAACTCCCGGATCGAGCCGGGACGCTTTTCAAGAACCGCTTCTGGAGTCAGGTGTAAGCTGGTTGGGGTTCTCAGCCCCTCAGCTTGCCCCACCGATCCGCACGGCGTCACAGGGCGGCGCTCGGCGGGGGCGTCACGCTGCCCCGCTAGGTGACCGCTCGGAAACCATACCGCATGGGGTATGCGCCGACGGGATTTGAAAAGGGGAAATCCGGTGAGAAGTGGCCATGGATTCTCCGAGGCGGTGAGCGATGGTACGGCTGAGCTATGGCA
>JBFMCJ010000539.1 GCA_040754675.1 Bacillota bacterium | reverse complement strand
TCCGGCTGCTGCTTCCCCCTTGTCAGACAAACCTCTTGTTCGACCTCACTGGGCGGCTGCCTCCTCTCTGTGCCGCCTGGGGGCAGGAACACCGGCACCGCCGCGTGGTCGGCCTGCTCCCAGATGCTCCTACCGCTCGACGTGACGACCCAGCGGAACGGCTCGTTGTGCCCCTCGTTGTGGTGCCGCCAGCCCACCGCGAAGTACAGCCTGCGGCGGCAGATCCGACACGTGGGCATCGGCGCGACATCACCCTTGGGGCTGTGACCGGCTAGGATTATCAGCGTCCTGTCGGACTCGGCCAGATCCAGTAGCACGTCGGTGGTCGTCTGGACGACCGCGACCCCACGCGGGAAGCAGATGTGCCAGGTGTGAACCGGGCCTTCCAGGGCAGGCTGCCGGGCTCTCTCATTGGGCGATTCGGACGTCATCTGAGCCGCTCTCCCTGCCGTCTGTGCCGGCCCTCGGGGCAGTCGGCCGGGGCCCGCAGGACCGAGGGTCGACGGGCCTCGGGCCAGCCCCCGAGCCAGCGCCCGTCGGCCAGGCAGTTGGCCATCCGGACCGGCCCCACGAGGCGGGCCGACCAGGTGAACACTTGATGGCACTTCAGGCAGTTCATCGGGCCATCTCCCCTCGTGACCGTCCCTCGGATCGCGCCTCCGCGGCCTCCAGTCGAAGGATCAGGTCGCGGTGCTCCAAGACGAGCCCCGCCCAGGCACGGAGCGACCAATCCGGGTTGCGGCGGGCGAAGTCGGCGAGCCTGGCACTGGTCTCGTTTCCGTCCAGCCCGGCGCCGTTCCACGCGAGATATGCACGCAGGGGGATTCCGAGCCTGCGGAGCCACCGCTTCATGCCGGCAGGGGTCACAGGCTGCCAGGACATCGGCAGTCTCAGCCCGGCCTCCCGGGCGAGCCGCTCCCACTCGGCCATGTCCGCGTAGTCCTGGCGCAGGGTCGCCCGGCCGGCGGCAATCTTGGCAGCCAGGGCAGCCCTGCCCCGGTCGCCGGCGGAAGCTCTCTCTGCTGCCGTCAGATCGGCCAGTCCCGCCATCCTCAACCACCTCGTTGTCTGGCTCCGAAAGACCCGTTTGGCTTGCGATAACGGCTGTAGAATCGGCCTTTCCGTCGCCACAGGTCTTTCTACATATCCGCTACCCGGCGGGGGTATAACTTGCCCCGCCAGGACGGGGTATCGGTTAACTCGCCTTGCGGGCCACCAGTTCAACTGCGAGATCCCGCGTCGCTTCGGTGGCCGGCTTCAATCGCTCATAGACCTGGTAGCCCAGATCGAGCAGTTCGCGAACGGCGGCAGCTTCCTTTACTCCCCGCTCGCGTGCTACCTGAGTTATTCGTGCAATTTGCTCATCCGTGAACTGGTAGTTGCGCTTGATCAGTCCGCCGGTTGTGCGGGCCATCGGAACCTCCTGGGTGTGCACCATGTGCCGCCAAAATGCTAGCAGATGGTGCACACCATGTCAAGCATTTTTGGGGCGAATCTTCGGCAATTCCTGTATTCTGTTCGCGACTTGTTCACAGACAGGGGATGATGCGAGCGGGAGAGAAGCTGGCCCAGCTAATAGATGCCAAAGGGTGGAGTGATGCGGAACTCGCCCGGCGACTAGGCGAAAAGCGTCACTGGGTGACGGACAGGGTTACAGGGAGAACAGCAATTAAGGCTGATGAGATCCCCCGCATCGCCGCCGCCCTGGGCGTGTCGCCGTGCGCGTTCTTTGAGGAGGTGAAGCCGGCGCCGCAGGTGGTGCGGTTGGAAACGGAGTCGGCCCAAGAGATCGGCGACGCAGTGGCCCAGAGGATCGTGGCGGAGGTGGCGGGCCTCCGGCTGGAGTTGACCGCCGTCGTCGATCGGGCGGTTGACATTGCCGTGGAGCGGCTGGAGTCCAGACTGGCCGCCATGGAAAGCCACCTGCAGCGGTTGGGGCGGATCCAGCGGGCGGAGCCAGAGCCTGCCCGAGGCGTCGGAGAGGCCCAGGGGGAGGCGATCCGCGGAGAGCCCGCGCTGCGAGAGGAGAAGCCCCCTTTCGGGACGGAGGAATACAAACGCTACCAGGCCATGAAGATGACAGCGCGCCTCACGCGGATGTTCGCCGACCTGCCGCCGGAAGAGCAGGACTTCGTGTGGGCCATGGTCGAGGAGCGAAGGCGGTTGAGGGAGCACGCAGAGGAACCTGAGGAAGAGAGACAGGTCTAGCAGACCCCTTTCTTTTTGCCACATGAGTCGACGCTGGTCGCGTCGGCAGAGAACGCTATGGGGTAGAACGAGGTTCGTGCCGGACCTGCAGCCTCGCCTGGAGCGAGAGGCGGTCCCAAAGCGAGGAGGGATTGGGCATGCTGAAGAAGGTAGCGATCGGCTTCTCTTACCTGGTAGGCGCGTCTTTCGTCCTAGTGGGAATCACCGGAGGATCGCTCTCGCAGATCGTCCTTGGCGTGGTGGTGCTAGTCTCCGCAGCGCTCGCAACCAACCTTGCTGGAGTTCGATCCACAGCTCCCGGCTTCGGTTCGGTGAGTAAACTTAGGCGCGCTGCTTCGTGGATCGGGCTCGCGGTGATCGCGATCATCGCCGTGGCGACGCTTCCAAAGCAGGGGGCGCAGCCCTTCCAAGCTCAGCAACCCGCGCCCACAAAGATAGCCCTCACGGCACCGACTACAGCGCCAGAGCCCACGACTCCTTCCCAACTGGCGCCCACCGTCCGGCCGACGACGAA
>JBFMCJ010000538.1 GCA_040754675.1 Bacillota bacterium | reverse complement strand
CAGGCACTGGCACGCGCGCAGGAAATCCCCCAGGCACCGGGCCGGCAGCAGGAGATCGGCACCGACCAGGGAAGGTCCCGACCGCCGTATGTGCAACGCACGAAAGCGGTCTTGCCAGGCCGCCTCAGCCGCCGCCGCCCCCAGGTCAACCCAGCGCTCACGGAGACTCACTTCCCGAACCACCTCCTCAGCTGCCTGCACTTCCGCCCCGGGCCCGTGCAACCACACCTCCACTGTTCCCCGGGGCTCGCCAGGCCACCCTCCCTGCCTGCGCTGGCCGTCCACCTGCGCCACCAGCCGGTTGAAGGCCGTGCCGGCGAAGTGGACGCAAAAGGGCTGCCTATCGCTGTTGCCCAAAGCCTCAAGAAGCCGGGCCGTCGCCACGCCGTCGTCCCCCTCGGGAGCGCCCAACAGAATTGCCCTGCGCTCCCCCATGGGGTCCACGCGCACCGTGAGCGAGGTCACCAGGCCCAAAGTCCCCTCGCTGCCGGTGAGCCAGGAGAGCAGCGGCCCGCCCTCTCCCGGCTCACCCGGCGACGGCACGGCACGGGACACCTCTACGCGGCCGTCCGGGAGCACCACCTCCGCCTCAGAAACCTGAGCAACAAAGGGACCCGAGCGCAGCGTACCCACCCCGTAGCCACCGCCCGCCAGCCAGCCCCCCAGGGTGGCAGCAGGGGCGCTGCTGGGGTAGCAAGGCAGGGCGTAGCCGCGTCTGGCGAGCCAGTGATCCAGTTCGGCAAACGTCCACCCTGCCCCGGCCCTCACCAGCCGTCGGCGTGCGTCCAACTCGGGTCCCTGCCTGAGCCCGCAGGTGTCCACAACGGCGCCCCGCACGGGTAGGACACTCCCGAAGCCACCGGAGGCTCCTCCCCGTGGCGTAAGGGGCAGCCCCTCCCTCGCGCAGGCGCGCACAAGTTCTGCCGCCTCCGCGGTGGTGCGGGGCCGGAAAACCGCCTCTGGCACCCGCAGGCGGGCCAGCCGTTTCAGGAACGAGGGTACAGCGCCAACATCCTCCGTGTACAGGGCAAGCTCAAGTTCGTCGTCGCAGGCGGGGATGCCCATTTCGCACCACCACGCCGGCGCCACCTTACCCCTCGCGCGCCGGGCCATGACGCCGGATCTCCTCCTCCAACCAGGAGCGTACTTCCTCACCCCGCATGAGGCCGGCGAGGGCGGCGCCCGCGTCGGTGGGTGCGAGGACGGCGATCCACCCGGCCCCGTACGGGTCCTCGTTGATGAGGGCCGGCCTGCCCACCAGTTCCAGGTTGGACTCTACCACCGTCCCCTCAGCCGGTACCGGAATCCTGCCCGTCCACTTGCCGGACTGCACCGTGGCGAGGGTGGCATCCCGGGCAAGGACCTTTCCGACGCGGGGTACCCTGATGAAGGTGATCTTCCCCGCCATCTTCTGGAAGAAGTCGGTCACACCCACCCGTAACGATTTACCCTCCACCCTCACCCAGGCATGGTCCCTGCTGTAGTACAGGTCATCCGGCAGGTGGAACCCGGAAATCTCCACCTGGGGTCACCTCCGCGCGCCCGGCCACTCCTTCATTCCCAGCAGGGCCAGGCCTCGTCTCAGCCGGCCACCTCGTCCAGGCAGGCGAGGAGGGCCGTCGCCACCTTGGCCATGGCTGGTGTCCCCCCGAAGGCAACTGCAACCGCCGCCGCTTCCAGGATCTCCTCCCGCGTGGCGCCCTCTTCCACTGCCTTGTGGACGTGGTAGGCAATGCAGTACTCGCACCCGGCGAAGACCCCCAGCGCCACCGCAATCAGTTCCTTCACCCGGGCGCTGAGCTCCCCCTCTACCAGGGCGGCGCTGGTCAGGTTTACAAAGGCCTGGCCGAGTTCGGGAAATTCGTCCCCGACCCTCCCCAGACCAGCCGTAAAGTCCCCCATGAGCTTGTTCGGTTCCATTGCCACACCTCCGCACCCCTTCGCCACAGCCACGGGGTAGCAGGCGCACGAGCACCGCTCAGCGCACCAGCCCGTAGGGCCTCTCCAGGGACTCCCGCAGCGAAGACAGGAACTGGGCGGCCGGCGCTCCGTCGACCAGGCGGTGATCGAAGGTGAGGCTGAGCGTTGTCACCTGCCGGAGCACCAGTTGCCCGTCCCTCAGTTCGGGACGCGATACAGTACGCCCCACCCCCAGGATGGCCGCTTCCGGGGGATTGATGACCGGCGTGAAGGCATCCACCCCGTACATGCCCAGGTTGGTCACGGTGAAGGTGGAACCGGACACCTCGTCCGGACCCAGGGTGCCCTTCTCCGCCTTGCGGGCAAGCTCGCGGATCTCGGCGTTGATCTGCCCCACGGTCTTCTGGTCCGCATCCCGCACCACGGGCACCAGCAGTCCGTCCTCGAGGGCGACTGCCACGCCCACATGAATCTCCCCCCATTCCACGATCTCGTCGCCCTCGAGGGAGGAGTTCAGCCGCGGGTACCGCTTGAGGGTCTGGGCCGCCGCCTTCACTATAAGGGCAGTGACGGAAATCTCGTCCCGCTTGGGCACACCCTCGTTGAGACGGACACGCAGGGCGAGCAGTTCCGTCACGTCCGCCTCGGTGGTCAGCGTCACGGGCACCGCGGTGGTGTGGCTATGCCCCAACCGCTCTCCGATCGTCCGGCGCATGCCGTCGTACGAGATCCTGCGCAGGACCTTGCGAGGCGGGAATTGGGCCATCCGCTCCGCCAGCGCTCGCTCCACATCCGCCTCGACGATACGGC
>JBFMCJ010000537.1 GCA_040754675.1 Bacillota bacterium | reverse complement strand
CTCGCCGACGTGTCCGGCCTGCCCGCCGCGCTGGCAGCCCTGGCGGTGCTGCCGCTCGTGGGGCTGGCGCTTGCCGCGTGGCTGCCGGCCGAGCCGCGGGTGGCGGTTCGCCGCTCATCCGCCCCGGCGGGGTAGCGGCGGCTTCAAAGCGAACCGTTCCTGCCGCCCTTTTTTGAGGCCGGCGACTTCCCGCTTCCCCTGCAACATGGATGAAACGCAGGCACTCCGATCCCTGTATGACATTCTGGGCCTTGACAGGATGAAACCGGGCATGTAGGATCAAAATCGGTTCCGGAAACGTTTTTGGAACGCCAGGAGGGCTTGCGAGGTGAAGCGCCCGACGATCCGGGATGTGGCGAGGCGTGCCGGTGTCGTGCCCAGCACGGTTTCCCGGGTGCTCAACAATTATCCTGACGTGGCCGACGAGACGCGCCGGCGGGTGGTCGACGCTATCCGGGAACTTCGTTTTCACCCCAGCCACATAGCTCGCCAGTTCCGCCGGGGTCGGACCGGTGCGGTGTCGGTCATCCTTCCGAGGGTCGATACGGATTTCTACACAGGCGTCATCAGCGCCCTCGACGAAGCTCTGGACGAGTACAGCCTGGGCATCGCCCTTTTCCCGGTGCTCAGCGAGGCCCGGCTGGCGCGGTACCGCTCCGAGGATGCCCTTCCGTACCAGTCGGACGCCCTGGTGCTGATTTCCCTGGACCCGGACCGCCTCTACTCGGGTCAGTCTCTACCGACCACATCGCCGACCGTCCTTATAGACATGGTTAATCCACGCTTTGACTCGATTTTCGTGGACAACCGCCTTGGGGGATACCTGGCCGGAAAGCTTCTCTGCGAGCGTCCCGCGCCAACCTTTGTGGTGTTGGTGGAAGAGTGGTTCTCTACCCCCTTTGCGAGCGGGGTCTTCCACGAGCGGCTCGCCGGCTTCCGCAAGGCACTCGACGAAGAGGGCGTCCACATTGCCGACGAGCACGTCATTCCGACCGAGTTCAGCTGGGCTGGCGGCCGGATCGCCGCCCGGCAGATCCTGGAGCGCGCCCGGCCTCCACTCAACGTGTTCGCTACCTGTGATCTCATGGCCAGAGGGATCCTCGATGAGGCCAGGGGCCTCGGTCTTGAGGTTGGCAATGATGTACGGCTCGTGGGATACGACGGCCTTGCCTGGACGGAGGAGTACGGGCTCAGCACCGTGGCGCAGCCCCTCAACGAAATGGGGCGGGTCGGGGCTCAGCTTCTGCTGGAGCGATTGAACTCGCCCGGCCGCCCTCCGACCCAGATACGCCTTCAGCCCCACCTCGTCAGGCGCGCTTCCACCGAGGGGGGTGGGACGGGACGCTAGAGCCGTCATGGCCGCCAGAACAGGAACGCGAGTTTTTGATGACTTGGGGAAGGAGCGGAGCGCGATGCGGTTTTCTTCCAACGGCCCTACCGGCCGCCTTCTGGCACGGGCACTACGGCTTGCGCTGGCCCTCGGCCTTGGGCTCGTAGTGGGTAGCTCCCCGGCGTTTGCCTCGAGCGAAGCGGTTCGCCTTACCCTCTGGCACTACTGGGACGGGGCGAACGGACAGGCACTTGAAAAGCTGGTCAAGGACTTTGAAAAAGCCCACCCCAAAATCGATATCGAGCCCCTGTTCGTGCCGGGGTCTGAGCTTCTGACGAAACTGCGCACTGCCCTGGCCTCCAAGCAGACCCCGGATCTCGCTGTTCAAGATCTCGTGAACATGCCGCTGCTGGTTCGAAGTGGCGCGCTCGTGCCGCTCGATACGTTTATCGCCGCTTCAAGCACCGTCAAGCTGGACGATTTCTTCCCTGCCCCCCTCACGTACGGGCGGTACAACGGCCGCCTGTTCAGCCTTCCCGTCAGCGCATCCAACCTGGCGCTTTTCTGGAACAAGCGGCTGTTTGCGCAGGCCGGACTTGACCCGGACAGGGCTCCGAGAACCTGGGACGAACTGGCCACCTTTGCCCGCCAGATCCGGCAGCGCACCGGCAAATGGGGCCTCGAACTCTTTACCCAGGGCGGCGAAGGAACCACGTGGCAGTGGCAGGTTTACCTGTGGTCGGCCGGCGGCGAGTTCCTGACCTCGGATAACCGGGAGCCCGCGTTCCAGTCAGAGGCTGGCGTGGAGGCATTGCGGTTCTGGGTCGACCTCATCCACGAGTACAAGGTCAGCCCGCTGGCACCGTGGGGTCTGTTCGGCAGGGGCGAAGCAGCCATGGTCATGGATGGTTCGTGGATGACCCAGTTCTTCCCGATGCAGGTGAACTTCGAGCTGGGCGCCGCACCGTTCCCCGTGGCACCAGGGGGGTCGCCCGCGACCAACCTGGGCGGTGAACAGATCTTCATCTTCCGTTCCACACCGGAGCGCGAAAAGGCCGCGTGGGAGTTCATCGAGTGGTTCGCGAGCACGCCGGTGCAGGTGGAGTGGGACCGGATGACGGGGTTCATCCCGGTGCGGCGGTCCGTCGCGGACGATCCCGCTTACCGGGCGTGGGTGGCGAACGCCAGACCCCTGCTGAAGCCGTTCGTTGAGGTGCAGGCCCACGCCCATGCCCGGCCGGCGGTGACCCGGTATTCACAGATATCGGACATCGTGGCGAACCACATTGTGGAGGCGCTTTACAAGCGCGCCACACCGGAACAGGCCCTGAACCGCGCAGCGGCCGAGGTTCGCCCGCTGCTGCGGGAGCCCTGACACAGCATGGCTAGAGGCGCCTCCCGG
>JBFMCJ010000536.1 GCA_040754675.1 Bacillota bacterium | reverse complement strand
GGGCTGGAATTGCCCCGGCGGCTGGAGTACAATCGGGGCTGGCCCGGCAGATAGGCCAGTTGAACATGGTTAGGCTGTCTGCAGGGCCCCGCTGAGGGCCTGCGGCGCGCAGGGCCCTGGCCTTGGGAGCAACGCGACATGGTGGGCCTTCGTGGGAAGATAATGGGCGGATACGTCCTGATTACCGGTCTCGCCCTGGTGCTGAGTACGTGGTCGGCCATCAACTACGTGCGTTTGTCGGGCCAGCTGAACGCGATGATGGTACAGAACTACCGGAGCGTGGTGGCGGCCAGCCATCTCGTGTCCGAACTGGAGAGGCAGGACAGCGCGGCCTTGCTCCTGCTGCTGGGGGATGGCGAGGCGGAGGCGCTCTTCGAGAGCGCCCGCCGTGACTTCCTGGGCTGGCTGGCCCGGGCGGAAGCCAACGTCACGCTGCCCGGCGAGGGGGAAGTGGTGGGTCGCATCCGTGCCCTCTACCGGGAGTACTCGTCCGGCCTCGATGCCCTCTACCGGGCAGTGCGGGAAGGCAGCATTCCCCCGGCCGCGGCCAGCGCTGCCTACCGGGCCCGGGTACTGCCACAGTTCGATGCCGCCCGCCGGGCATGTTGGGACCTGTTCCGCATCAACGACCAGGCCATGGTGGAGGTCCAGACCCGCGTCAACGCCGCCAGTGCCCGCGGCGGCTGGTCGGTGCTGGCGGGAGGTCTGGCCGGGGTCGCCCTCTCTGTCCTGCTGGGATTGGGCGTGTCCGAACTCATCGCACGGCCCGTACGCCTCCTCTCCCGCTCCGCCCGGCGGGTGGGGGAGGGGCACCTGGAAGAGAGAATAGAGGTGCAGGGGCGGGATGAAGTGGGGCGGCTGGCAGCCGAGTTCAACGCCATGGTGGGGAAGCTGAGGGAACTGCGGGCCTCCGATGTGGCACAGCTGGCTGCCAGCCGCCACAAGCTGCAGGCGGTAATAGACACCATTTCCGACGGGCTGGTGGTGACGGACACGGCCCTGCGTATTGAATCGGCTAACCCGGTGGCCCAGGAGGTTCTGGGCTGGAAGGACGAGCAGGTGGCGGGCCGTCCCTTCTCCGAGGTGGTGGCAGATGACCGCCTGGTGGAGCTGATACAACGCCAGGTCAAGAGCCCCCCCTGCCGCGAGGAAGGGGAACCGTGCGAGCCGGTATTGATGGAACACAAGCAGGAGCGGGGCAGCCGTTTCTACCTGGCGGACGCCACGGCGGTGCGCCAGGATGACGAGGTGCTGGGCGTGGTACTGCTCTTGCGTGACGTCACGGCCATCGAAGAGGCGGAACGGTCCCGCTCGCAGTTCATGTCGGCGGTATCCCACGAACTGCGCACGCCACTGGCGTCGCTCACCATGGGGATCGGACTCCTGGCCGAAAGCAAGCTGTTCCGGCAGTCCCCGCGGGAGGCAGAGTTGGTGGCGATCCTGAAAGAGGATTCCCGGCGGCTGGCCCGTCTGGTCGACGAACTGTTTGAGATCGCCCGCCTGCGGGTGGGCCGCCTTCCTATGGCCCTCGTGCGGCTCGACGTGGGAGAACTGGTAGAAGCTGCTACCCTTCCCTTTGTGGCGCAGGCGGAAGCCCAGGGGGTCGGGTTGCGCCGTGAGGTACCGGCCGGGTTACCGCCGGTGCGGGCGGATCGGGAGAAGGTTACGTGGGTCATCTCCAACCTGGTGAGCAATGCCCTGCGCTACACGCCGCGTGGGGGTCGCATCACGGTGTCTGCCGAGCAGCGTGGCGACAGGGTGTACATCAGCGTGGAGGACACGGGGATCGGTATTCCCAAGGAAAAGCAGGAGACGATATTCGAGCCGTACACCCAGCTCGAGGACCGGGCCCGGGGCGGAGCCGGGCTCGGCCTGGCGATTTCCCGCGACATCGTGCGGGCTCACGGTGGCCGCCTGTTCGTGGAGAGCGAGCCGGGCAAGGGGAGCAGGTTCACTTTCAGCCTCCCCGTGGAGGCATGAGGACGGGAGGTGCGGGAATTGGCCAGGATTCTGGTGGTGGACGACGAGAAGAACGTAAGGGTGACGCTCGGGCAGTGCCTGGTCGAGGCGGGGCACGAGGTCGATCTGGCTGTCGGCGGGGAGCACGCCTTGCAGAAGCTGGATGAGGGGAGCTACGACCTGGTACTGCTGGACATCAAGTTGCCCGACCTCGACGGGGTAGAAGTGCTGCGCCGCATCAAACACCGCCGGCCGGAGCAGGCGGTGGTGATGATCACTGCTTACGGCACCATCGGGACGGCGGTGGAAACCATGAAGCTGGGAGCCCTGGACTACCTGCAAAAGCCTTTCACCCCGGAGGAGATCCGCAGCGTGGTGGCAGCCGTTCTGTCCCGTCAGGAGGTGACGGAAGAAGAGGCACGGCAGTCAGTCCGGGCCGCGGTGGAATACGCCAAGGCCTGCATCAGCCGGGGGAAGTCGCAGGATGCCATCCTTCACCTCAAGCGGGCCATTTCGCTGAATCCGGACAACCCCGAGGCTTACAACCTGTTGGGTCTGGTGGCAGAGCTGGGAGGCCAGCTGCCGGAAGCCCTCAAGATGTACCGGGCCGCCCTGGCAGTCGACCCTTCCTACCGCCCCGCCCTGGCCAACCTGGAGCGTGCCACCGGGTGGCGCTACACGCCACCGGCCCCGCCGGCGTGAGCCTGTCGGAGGAGGAGCAGGCAGTGTACGTCATAGTGGCGGGATGCGGAAGCCTGGGGGCGGAACTGGCCCGTACGTTG
>JBFMCJ010000535.1 GCA_040754675.1 Bacillota bacterium | reverse complement strand
GCCATCTCCATCATCTTCGACTCGAGTTGCCCGTCAAGCCGGCAAAACCGCCGCACCTCGTCGGAGGTCATGCGGCCGTTCACCGGGGAACGACCGAACGGAACCGGTCGCCACCCATCCCCCAGGAACCGGCGCAACTGGCGCTGCCGGGCCTCAATGACCCGGCCCCGGATGACCGGCGAGCTCTCGGCCGGCCGCGCCGTGAGCAGCTCCATCTCTGCCACGGGCTTCATCCGAAGCCACAGGTCGAACCGGTCGGAAAGCGGCCCCTGCAGCCGCCGCCGGTAGCGCCGAAGCTCCCCGGCGTCACACTGGCAGCCGGCACCGGGCCAGCGGCTTCCAAACCGGCCGCAGGGGCACGGGTTCGCCGCGCCCACCACCAGCGCTTCGGCCGGCAGCCGGATCGCCGCGCTGCCCCGCACCAGCGTGACCCAACCCTCCTCCATGGGCTCCCGCAGTGCGTCCGCCACCTCCCTGGCCAGTTCGGCAAACTCGTCCAGGAACAGCACGCCCCTGTGCGCCAGCGTCAGTTCCCCTGGCGAAAGGCGCGGCCCCCCTCCGATGAGCCCCGCCACCGTGCACGTATGGTGCGGCGCCCTGAACGGCCGGCCAAGCCACGGGTGCCACTCCACAACTTCTCGGCCCTGCTCGCTCAGCCTGCCGGCCGCTGCGCTGTCGATCTGCAGCACCTCCAGCCACTCCTGGCGGGTGAGAGGCGGCAAGATGCCCACGAGGCGCCTGGCCAGCATGGTCTTGCCCGATCCGGGAGGCCCGACGAGCATCAGGTGGTGCCACCCCGCCGCGGCGATCTCGGCTGCCCGCCGGGCAAGCGCCTGTCCCCTCACCTCCGCCATGTCCTCTCCGCCCGGCACGGCAGCGCTGAGGCTCGTTTGCGGCTCGGGAAACACGTAGGGCTCGCCCTGACCGGTCGCGGCCCGCGGCGCCGCCGAGGGCACCGAGTTGCTGCGAAGGCCTCGAACCACCTCCGCGAGGCTTGGCGCCGCCTCAAGCGGCACCCCGGCGATCCGTTCGGCCACCGGCCGGGCGGCCTCCGGAACCACCACGGTCAGCCCGGGCCGGCGCGCCGCCACCAGCAGCGCCACCAGCCCGTCCACGCTCCGGAGCTTTCCGTCCAGCGATAGCTCGCCGATGAGCACGCACCGGCTCAACACGGGCCCCGGGATGGTCCCGGCAGCCCCGAGCACCGCACAGGCGATGGGCAGATCGAGCGAACTCCCCGCCTTGCGAAGCCGGGCCGGCGCCAGGTTGACGGTGATACGCCCGGGCGGCACGCTCACCCCGAGTTGCTTGAGGGCAGAACGCACGCGGTCCCGACTCTCCCGCACCGCCGTGTCCGGCAGCCCCACCAGGCGGAACTCCGGCAACCCTCCGCCGATGTGCGCCTCCACTTCGACGAGGTGGCCCTCGACGCCGACCACCACCGCGCCCCAGGTTCTCGCGTATCCCACAAAAAAGGACACCTCCGGCGCCTCACAGGAGCCGATCGGTGTCTCGCGAAAGATGGCACAGGGCAGCTTCGCCGCGGCCTGGCTGCCTCCCTGCCGCCGGGCAGGAGAGCAGAAAGGACGGGAGCGTTCATGGAGTTCACGTGGCGGGAAAAGGTGGTGGAGGTGCGGGGAAAGCCGCACACTTACCACGTTCTGGAGCATCCCGGGTCGGTGGCCGTTGTACCCGTGCGGGACGGCAAGGTGGCGCTGGTGCGGCAGCTGCGCCCCGCCGTGGACGAGTGGCTGTGGGAGGTGCCGGCGGGGACGCTGCGGCCTGGGGAAGACCCCCTCGCCGCCGCGGCGCGGGAACTCGAGGAGGAGACGGGATTGGTCGCGGGGCGCCTCGAGCGGGCTGCCTCGTTTTACCTGGCCCCGGGGTACTCGAGCGAGAGGATGCACCTGGTCTTCGCCCATGACCTGCGTCCGGGGCACCGCCACCTGGACGAGGCCGAGGTCATCACCGAGGTCCGCTGGTTTGACCCCGAGGAACTGGAGCGCATGGCCACTCGTGGGCAACTGGCGGACGCCAAAACCCTGGCTGCGCTCTTCTACGTCCGCCGGCATCCTGGCGAAGGCGACGGCCGCCGCTAACCGTTCAGGTCAAACGCGGCGGGAACATGCCGGACGGCACCCGGCTCACCCGCCGCGCTGAGTTCCACCGTCACCACGTCGAACCGAGCGGGCAATTGGGCAAGATCAGGCCTCCCGGCGTAAACCGCGCGGGCGGCCCGGATGATCCGGGCCTGCTTCTGTCGGTCGACGCTGGCGGCGGCCCGCACGAGGCCCGGCTCGCCTCCCCATGCCCTCCGGGCACGCACCTCGACGAAAACCACGGTGCCCTGCGGATCTTTTGCCACCAGGTCAATCTCGCCAGACCGGCGGCGGAAGTTGCACGCCAAAATGGCCCAGCCTCGGGCTTGCAGGTAGCGGCGCGCAGCCTCCTCGGCGCGCTGCCCGGCCTGCTGCCTGAACGCGTGCCGCGGGCCCGTCATGCCGGTGCCGGCCCGGACGCCTCCGCCACCGGGGCGAACGACAGCCGGTGGACGGGTGACGGCCCCCTTGCCCGCAGGGCGGCCAGGTGCTCAGGGGTGGGGTAGCCCTTGTTGTGGGCGAAGCCGTACCCCGGATAAATGGCATCCAGCTCGTCCATCAGGGCGTCCCGGAAGACCTTGGCAATGACCGACGCGGCGGCCACACAGGCGATCCTGGCATCCGCTCCCACCAGGGGCTCCTGCACG
>JBFMCJ010000534.1 GCA_040754675.1 Bacillota bacterium | reverse complement strand
GATCATGGCGATACGCCTCCATATCTTTATTCGGTTGTCAAGGATCCGGGATTCACTAAAAGGCGGGCGTCATACCTGGGTTGACTTGGCGTCAACTTCTTTCGCCCGCGAAGACTACCCCACGTGACACCACTGTCAAAGGGTTATATGGCTTTAGCCAGGCTCAGGCGGATGTTACCAGTGCGCTGAGAGCCGTCGTCGGCGCAACTCACCCCGGCTCCGCCACGAACTGCCCCAGCCCAAAGTGGCAGCCGTACCCCAGAGCGATGGGCCCCCGCACCGGCTTGGGGAACTCTACCCTGAAGCCGTACCCTACCGGGCTGGCCAGGCGCCCGCCGCCCTGCAGGCGCTCCCGCCGAAACGCCAACCAGCGGACCTCCTTGCCCCCCAGAACTGCACCGCGGACCGTTGCGACCAGCACTGGCGCTGGAAAACCGCGGCGCGCCAGTTCCGCCCGGAGCTGCGCCTCCGGCCCGTCCAGCTGCAGACCATCCGGACCGACCTTACGCCGGCCGTCCCGATGCGTCTTGGGATGGCGGGTGAGCAGGTAGGGCGTGCGGGAGACCCACACGCGGCTGGCCGCCATCTGGGGCGTCTGGCCGCCTGCAACGTTGAACCCGCCATAATCCTCCGGCTGTCCCATCCCCACCAGAACCACAAAGATGTCATGGCCCCCGGCGCCCCACAGCTTCCGGAGCCGTCCGAGCACAGCTTGCGCCACCGGGGGCAGGCCGGCCGGAACGTAGATGGTGAGGTGATCGATCCGTCCGTCACCATCGTCGTCGGCTGGCAGGAAGAAGGCGTGGGCGTGGTCGTCGTCCAGAGGTTTGCCGTCGGGCGTGCGGCCGGAGAAAAGGGTCAGGGCTTCCGCGCCACCCTCAACGCCGCGGGCGTGCGCCATGACAGCCTGCCGCATCCGCTCTCCCAGGGCAACGGCCTCCGTTAGCCGTGGTAGCACCGTGCCCGCCAGAGCGAAACGGGCGACGGTAGGATGGGTTGCATCGAGCAGGCGATAGGAATGACCGCGATACGTCACGCGAAAGGCGTCGGCCGGGCGGGCGTAGTCCACCCAGCAGCTGCCCGGCGGCAGAGACCACCCCTGTCGCTGCAGCGTCCCCGTCTCGGCGTGGAGCGCGGTCCAGAGGTCTGGTGGTACCAGATCACCTACCGCGGCTCCCAGCCCGCGGCGGCCACCACCGCCCGCCGCCCCCCACGCGGCCGGCTCCAGGCGACCGACCCACGCCCGGTACTCGTCGGGTCCTTGGACGGCCAAGAGCGAAACCCGTTCCCACCCCTCCGGCACGGCATCCTCAACCGGGAAGCAGTTTGTTTCGCCGACCCAGTCTTCGAGCAGCTCGGCCTCCACCCAGGACTCCGCCCGGCCGAGGTATGACACACGCGGTCGATTTACGCCAACGCCCTGCGATACGTCACCGAGGCATACGGGAATTTACGGTTAACCGACCTGACCGGGCGGCATCTCGATGCGCTGTACGTGCGGATGCGTGAGCAGGGGCTGTCCATGCGGCAGTGCGAGATCGTCCACAAGACGCTCGGCGCGGCGCTTCGGGCGGCGGTGAAGGCGAAGCTGATCGGCCGGGACGTGACCCAGGACGTGATCAACCCTCCCCGGGCCCGCTACGGCGAACCCGTCGCCCTGGAGCCCGACGAGGTGCGCGCGCTGTTGGAGGCCGCCTGGGGCACGCGCTGGGCGGTGGCGTTCCAGCTCACGGTCGAGGCGGGGTTATTTAGAGGCGAACTCTTAGGTCTCCAATGGCGCCATGTTGACCTGGGGCGGGGCGAGATCCGCATCGTCCAGCAGGTGCAGCGGGCGAAATCCCGCGGTTTAGTGATTCAGCCCCTGAAAACCGAGAACCGGCGCCGTACCGTCCCGCTCACCCCCGCCATGACCGCGGCACTCCGGGAGTGGCGGGCCGCCCTCGCCCGGGCGACAGGAGTCGAGACCCTTCCCCTGGATGGATTCGTGTTCCCGGCCGCGACGAAGGGCTATGAGTCGGGCCGGTACGACATCCACGATCCCACGGCGCCGGAAACCCTGGACGACGCGTTCCGGCGGTACGCGGACCGGGCTGGGTTGCGTCACGCCCGTTTCCACGACCTCCGGCACACGACGGCCAGTTGGTTGGCTGCGGCCGGCGTCGACCCGGCGACGGCGGCGAAGATCCTGGGCCACACGCCGCGGACGATGTTGCTCCACTACCTGCGGAGCATGCGGCGCGGCCAAACCGTCGCGCGGGAAGTCATGGCCTCGTGGTGGGAGGAAGCAGCGCCCGGGGCCACGCCGAGCAGTGAGCGCGATGCACAGGCGACGGGCAACGATAGCGGCAAGGTCTGAGGCCGATTCCCGTAATCTTCACCGTACTCTGATAGCGAATTCCCGTAGGTAGGACCTGGGATGCGGTGGTTATTGGTGCCCGGGCCGGGACTTGAACCCGGATGGGAGTGGTTACCCACACGCCCCTCAAACGTGCGCGTCTGCCAATTCCGCCACCCGGGCACGCACGTGAATCCGCCGACGCTCCGATTATAGAGACCTGCCGGCCGTGCCGTCAAGCGAACGCTCGACGTACGCGGCCGCTACCCGCACCACGATGATCGGCCGCCCGGCGTCGTCTCGAAACGGGTAGTTGCCCGCCAGCTCGCCCCAGACGGTCACCCTCTGCCCCACGGCCACCTCCACGTCAGGCTGGCCTGGCACCGGCCCCGGCAGTTGTACATACACGAGGTGGGTGGA
>JBFMCJ010000533.1 GCA_040754675.1 Bacillota bacterium | reverse complement strand
CTCACCGCCCGGTACCGCCGGTCACCACTCGGGGTCCCCGGCGGGCGTGGAGGAGGTGGCGGGCCCGGAATCTCTTCTGCGCCTGCTGGCGCGGGCGGATTGGGTGGTGCTGTGCGTCCCCCTGACCGCCGAGACGCGGGGGATGATCGGCCGGCGGGAACTGGAGGCTATGAAGCCGACCGCCTTCCTTATCAACGTGGCCAGGGGGGAGGTGGTAGACGAACCTGCTCTGGTGGAGGCTCTCAAGACGGGCCGCATCGCGGGGGCGGGGCTGGACGTCTTCGCCACCGAACCCCTGCCTCCGCAAAGCGAACTCTGGGACCTGCCCAACGTGGTGATCACCCCCCACGTGGGGGGCAGCATGGAAGACTATGAGGGGCATGCCCTTCAGATGTTCCTGGACAACCTGCGCCGCTTCCTGACCGGCCAACCCCTCCTCAACGTGGTCGACAAGCGGCGCGGTTACTAGTGGGAGGAGTGCGGGGGGTGTTATCGGGTTGCGTTTTGTGGCCCATAAGGCGGCGTAACTTCAGGGCCAGTTGCAGGTTGAAAAGGTCTTCCTGGTTCCCCAAGGAGATGCCGGAGAGGGCTTCGAATTTGCGCAGGCGATAGCGCACCGTATTGGGGTGGACGAAAAGCTCGCGAGCACACCGAACGGGATTGCAGTTGCAGCGGAAGAAGGCGGCCACGGTCTCGATAAGCTCGGGCTGTTCCTGTTCCTCCAGGGGCCCCAGTATCTCGCGGTAGAACCTCTCTATCTCGGCACGGTTCCCCGAACTGAGCAGCACGCGGTAACTGCCCAGTTCGTCGAAATCTGTGATGTGCCCGGCACCTTTGAGTTCCTTACCCAGTTCGATGGCCTGGCGTGCCTCCCGGTAGGCCCCGGGAAGCTGCTGGAGTTCGCGGCACACGCGGCTGATGCCCCCGGAAACGGTCAGGCCCGGCAAAGCTCCCAGAGTCTCGTTGCGGATGGCCGCGGCTAGGCGCACCAAATCCCCGCGGTCCGGGGAAACCACCGGCACGAGTACCGTGACACTGTCGCTGAGGTCCATGCACAGGCTGGACGGCATGTGGAAGGCGGCCGAAGACCGCGCGGTCCGTGCGAAGCGCTCCCGCACTTCCTGTGCCTTCTCTTCGTCGCGGAGGACTTCGAGGCAGTAGCGTTCGAACCCGTCGATGTCCAGCACAATCACCGCGTAACCGGGAGCCGGCTTCATCCCGGCGTGCCTGGCTCGCGACTCCAGTGCTTCCTTTGTCGTGATATTTCCGTTCAGGAGGTCCCAGAGCAACTGGTTTTCGAAGCGTCGCTCGACCTCGCTGATGGCCTGCAGCTTGGCCATTTCCAGGGCCAGCACGGTGGCGGCGTGTTCCAGGGCGGTGAAGTCGGCTTCGCTGATCTGTCCGGGGGCCTGGAGCAGCACGTATCCGTGCAGTCGCTTTCCGGCCTTCACGGGGAAAACGCGGCGGTTCTCCGCGGCAGGGGTCTCGTCCGGTGGGAGAACCGGTCCATTGGCCCCCTGTGCCTCCGGCAACGCCCATTTGATGGCTGCCTCGTCCCACGATCCCGGGGGTTGTGCTCCCAGGATGTTGCCCTCCGCATCCACCATGGCGGCAGCCGACCCGGTGAGGGAGGATAGCAACTCCAGCACCCCCTGGATGCTCCGGCCCTCGAGGGCGGCCCGCGTGAAAGTGTCATGGATTTCCCAGGCTCGGCTCAGCCGGGCTGCCTGCCTGTTGATGATCTCGGTGTACAGGGGGATCATGACGTCGATCCACGCGCAGTCGACGGGCATTTCGATGAGGGGCAGGTCCAGGCTGTCGGCCAGTTCCAGCATCCTGGGCGGGATGGATTCCACATAACGCTTGAGCTTTATGCCCAGGCCTGCCGCGCCGCGCTCGGCCAGGTCCTGAACCAGGCGGACCTGCTCCTCGGGGTTGTCCTTGATCACGAAGATGTTGGACAGCAGGAGTTCTCCTCCCCGGAGCCAGTTCTTGATGTCGGGGGTGTCCATAACGGTTATGGTGCGGATCACCCTGCCCAGGCCGCCCGCGCCCGCGATCAGGCGCGCCCTCTGCATCACGCCGATGCCCAGCGCCTCACCCACCGTCAGCATGTTCCCACCGCCATTGTTGTTCGCCGAGAGGCATCTTTTGTCCTTTCTGCTTTGGAGGTTGGTGCAAAGATGTGCAGATACCTTTGTAGGCCTTGACTAGGAGGTTGAGTCGGCAAGCGCGAAACGCATGAGACGGACTTCTGAGGAGGTGCTGACGGATGAGGGATCATTTCCGCGGCCGCGACTTTCTGACCCTGATGGACTACACGCGGGAGGAAATCGAGTACTTGCTGGAGACGGCGGCGGACTTCAAGCGCAAGTGGGCTCGCCGGGAGCCCCACGAATACCTGCGGGGACGTGCGATTGGCATCCTGTTCGAAAAGAAGTCCACCCGGACCCGTGTTTCCTTCCAGGCGGCCATCGCCCACCTGGGGGCGCAATCATTCTACATGCGCCCGGACGAACTGCAACTGGGGCGCGGGGAGCCGATCAGGGATACGGCGCGGGTCGTCGACCGGTACTGCGACGCGCTGGTGATCAGGACGTTCGGCCAGGAGATAGTGGAAGAGTTCGCCTACTATATGAAGAACCCGGTGATCAACGCCCTGACCGACCTCAAGCATCCCTGCCAGGGGCTGGCCGACCTGCTCACCATGCGGGAGAAGAAGGGGCGCCTGGAGGGGCTCAAGGTTGCCTACGTGGGAGACA
>JBFMCJ010000532.1 GCA_040754675.1 Bacillota bacterium | reverse complement strand
GGAGGGCTCGCCCGTGACCAGGATCACCATGTTTCCCGCCGCGGCCATGGCCGGGTCGCGGGCCCAGCGCTGCAGGGCCACGATCACCCCGCGGTCCTCGGCCGAGAGCATGGACCACTCGCCCTGGGGCGCCAGGGCCTCCAGGTACTCGATGACCGCGACGCTCTTCACCTCCGGGTTGCGCAGCACCCCCTCCAGCAGCCCCAGCGCCCCCAGGGGGTCGCGGGGCAGCGGCGCCTCGGGCGTCCCGCCCCCGGCCACGCGCAGGGCCGCCAGGACGTCGTCCTGGCCCTCCGGGGCCAGGCCGCAGAGTTCCATGAAGCGCTTGCGCATGGCCTCGACGGGGAACTGCAGCCCGGCCGACCTGTCGTAGAAGACGATCAGGTCGCGCCGGGAAAAGACGCGCGTGAGGTACGTGCGCAGGCCCACGCCCGGCACCACGTAGTCCGACACGTTGCCCACCACCATGAAGGTGTGGGCAATGCCGGCCTGGTAGCGGTCCAGGAGGTCCCGCACCCACGCCGGCGCTTCCTGCACGGCCGTGCTCAACGTCTCTCCCCCCTCCCGCCGCTAGAAACCCGCGGCTCCCTGCCTTACGGCGATGGACTCCGCCGGGTGGCGGTGCTGTTCGAAGTCGGAGTCGGACAGGGGCGGCAGGTCGACCCCTTCCGCCCGGAGCCTCTGCACCAGCGCCTGGATCCGCGCTTTCCCCTGCTCAAACGTCCCGTCGCGGGTTATGACCGACAGCTTCCCGTCCGCGGTCACCACCACCGTCACCCGCATTCCCTCACCCCCTACAACCTCGCCTCTATGACCGTGCCGCGGGGCGTGACGGACACGCGGTCCACCGTGCCGGCCTTCCTGACGGCTTCCACCACGCGCTGGGCGAGCACGAGCCCGGCCAGATCCGCCAGGGCACGCGCCAGGCCGGGCAGTTCGGGCAGGGCCGGGTTGCCCAGCCTGAGCACCCGCAGGTCATCACCGGACTGGCGGACCACCAGGTTTCCTCCCGGCACCCTGATCCATAGGGAATCGGCCAGGATTTCCGTGCCCAGGACCTCAACGCCCTTGCCGCCGAAGTAGGCGGACAGGGCCTTCCTGCCGGGCGGGCTGGCAAGCTCCGAGAGCACGTCGAACCGGACCTTCTGGGCCGCCAGCACGGCCACCCCATCGCAGGGCATTTCAATTCACCCCTTCCCCCGAGGAGGTAGGGTCCTGGTCTCCCCCGCCCCCTCTCTACGCGGTCACGACCCGCGCGAACGCCCGCAGGGCGGGCACCACGCGGCCGAGAAAGACCTTGCGCTCGCCCGCGCTCCAGACGGGCCGGTCCCGGCCGTCCAGGTACACGACCCGGACGTCAGGCCGCAGCTCCTCCACCAGCCACCCCACCGGGATGGTGTGGCACAGGAGCCCGCGCGCGGAGGAGTGCTTGTGCTGCCGCTCGGGGCAGCACCAGCACAAGAGGGCCAGGTCATGCTCGGGCGAGAGCCCCTCCAGCCAGGCCGCCACCTCGGGCGCGCGCAGGCACAGCGTCTGCGCGTAGCAGTCCAGGTACTTGCGGGGCGGCAGCCCTCCGGTCTGCTCCGGAGCCAGGAAGGGCAGCTCGGGCAGCGGAGCGCGCTCGCGCGGCTGCCACCTGGCCACCGAGTAGCGCGGCACGCCCCGCGGAACCGAACGGCCAAAGAACGACGCCAGGTACAACACCGTCTTCACCTCCCAGGGGCAGGAGGAGAGCGGAGGAGCTGCCCCTCAGGCGGGCAGGTCCCCCGCTCTCGCCCTTCCCCCTCTATCCCACTTCTCCCGCTCCTCCTCCCGGGGCAACTCACGCGGTTGCCCGCCCGAAGACCCGGGCAGGAGGGGGACCAAACAGCGTATCCGCGAGGTCGGCACCCGACCAGGCGATGCTGCCGCCGCTTCCGGCCAGCACGGGTATGCCGGCGCCGGCGAGAACGGCTTCGAGCCGCCTGGCCAGCTCCTTTGCGCCGAAGTAGTCAGTCACGCTCGGGAAGTACACGTGCACCTTTCCGGGCGTGACCCACACCAGGTCGCTCCGGCGCACCGCCCGGCACGCCAGCCAGGCGGCTTTGCCTTGGGCCACGCGGGGAACCAGCAGGAGGACGTACGTCCCACCTCGCAGGCCCTGAGACCGCAGGTACCGGCGCAACCACCACCCGTCCACGAGGGCCAGTGGGCCCGTGCCCCAAAACGGCCTGTTGCGCAGCACCCGGCTCCAGAGGAGCCAGGCGCACAGCGCCAGCATGGTCAGGCCGGGCCCGTAGAGGCCCACCCAGAAGGCGAGGCTGGCATGGATCACGACCACAGCGGCGGTTTTCCACGCCCCGTCCCTCACAGGTTTCCCTCCTCGGAGTCTGGTTCCGGTTCCCAAACCGGGCGGTCGTCTCCGGCAGGACCCAACAACGCTGCGCGCTCGCCCGGCGGCAGCATCCTCACCGCAGCACGCACGGCCGCGACCCAGCGCGCGTGCAGGTAGGCCCGCGCCGCCGGCACCCAGCACAGCCACAACCACCTCCCCCCGACGACCCCCGCCAGCAGACCCACGAGACCTGCCAGCACCAGTTCCACGGTACCATCCCCCTTTTCCGGCCACTTTTCCCGGGGCCGGAGAAATTGCCGCCGTCCGGGCGCGGCGTCCCTCCCCAGGCCCCCGCGGCCACACCGCGGGAGCAAGAAGACCGCCTTTGCCGGGCCGCCACGCGGCCCGAGCACGCTGGAAGGAAAGCTCGCGGGGCCGGACCGCCCGGCCCCGCTTCCC
>JBFMCJ010000531.1 GCA_040754675.1 Bacillota bacterium | reverse complement strand
GGACGGAAAAGTGTCAAGGGGAAGAACAGACGTTCCCTGCCACTAATGGCCCAAGGCTTTGGGCTTGAGGTTGCCCATGCGTACGCCTGGATTCATCACATCTGGCGTTCGCGATAGCGACCCTATCGGTCACCCACTGGGAGGCTCTACGGGGGCTGTTGGTGGCGCGATTGGCGGGAGAATGCTGCCGAGCACGCCGCTCGGCAGGGGGGTTAATGCTGCAGTATCTAAGGTGGTACGGAAACTCGCAAGAAGATGAAGGGAGGAAAAGGGTGCATCTTCCCGACCTGAGGACGGTGCTGATTAGTTGTGTGGTCTTCGCGGCAGGTGGAATTGTGTTCGGCCTGTTCCTGGTGTACGGCATGGAGCGTTTGTTTGGACTCTCGCTCGGAATCGCCAAGACACCCATCAACGTTATCAGGATAGCGGTGGCGTTCTTCTTTTGGTTTGTGCTATTCGTGGGTGTTCTTCCGCTGCTGCGGGGAGGCAGGTGGGGAACAGGGTAGTGTAAGCACCGTGGGATGCTGACGGAACGGACGGCGTGCTCGCGGGGCGGGGTTGGGGAGAACGCCGTCCCGCACCTGCTGGTGGTTGGTGGGCCTTGGTTCGGGGAACGGGCGTTGGGCGACGCTCCTCGATTACCTCCGCTGAGCTCAATTAGCCGTGGCAGGCGCTCTTGCAGGCTACGGTGCTAACAAGGTCAACCGGCCTGGTGCAGAAATCCGTGTGCGGCCTGTATTCCGGCGGCAGGCTTTGTGATGAGGCCATGCCTCCTTCGGGAAGCGATTGGCCCCGTTTATTCTAGCACGCCCCTCGACCCAAGCTCACAGCTCCGTGGTTCGTGGGTGAGCATGGGAGACACGGTCGGGATTCGGGGCACGACGAGTTCACAGGGGGGACCTTACCCCCATGACAGATCCGGCGTTGCGCCTGCAAAGGCTTGAGCGTAAGGCGACCTGACCCCGAGGTGGCTGTTGTCTTGCTGTATGTGCCGCCTGGCAAAAGAGCGGGGCGCTGGCGTACTTGTGCGGTGCCCTTGTACGGCGGGCACCAGACCCCGTTGTTTACTCCAGGGCGGCGGGGTACTCTGCACTGGCCTCGGCCTCAGACCTGAGCCGTCGGGTGTCTATTATCGCTCAGGTCGCTGCGTTCCTGGAGTTCAATCTTGGGGGAGCCCACGGCCTTTCTCACGTCATGGTCTTCGGCATAACCCCGAAAGGAAACGTGAGCCTCGAGGCGGATATGACGATTGGCAACGGTGAAGTGAGGGCGGAAAGGGACGCTGCCCTTGTGGTGGTGGGAGAATGGTCTTGTAGCATGCGCGTGTTCCTTCCCCGGGGCGGCCGCATTGTCCATCATTCGGTTCCGCGTAACGGTGGCCCCGTGAGTGAAAAGGGGTGCCGTTTGAGTCGCTCGAAGTGGTTGTGGGGTCCTGGATGCCGTTGTTGGGGAATTGAGAGAGCTTGAGGAGGTGGACGTCCGGCCCCGCGAGGTTCCTCCAGAGGAAGTGGCGTAGACGGGGAGTGTTGGACGTCGTCGCGGTATGTGTTGAGGGTGCTAAGCTCGAGACTGTGCAGAAACGGAGGGTTGGGAGTTGGACGTCTGGGTGCAGGCCGTTGGGGTGGTAATAGGGATTCTGCTCCTCTTTGGAATTGGCTGCGTGTTGCGGCGTGGGTACGCAGAGCTTCACGACCTTTACAGCCCCGAGGTTCAGTAGGCATTTCGGCTTGTTCGTGCCCGCCGTGCGGTGCGTCAGGAGACTACCTCCGGCGGAACCGGGGAAAGCAGTAGGAGTGGTACGGCGACGGGCGTGGCGGGTCGGGATGCGCGTAGCAATTGGAACAGCCAAGAGCAGGCGCTGCTCGACGAAGCGCTGCTCCTCGCCGTCAGGGCCCACCGGGGGCAGAAGGACAAGGGTGGTGCGCCATACATCCTTCACCCCTTGCGGGTGATGCTGTCGCTGGGCGAGCCGTCGGAAATGGTCGCGGCTGTGCTCCACGATGCGATTGAGGATGGAAACGTGAGCGCCGAACAACTGAGAGGTAAGGGCTTTCCTGAGGAGGTCGTACGTGCTCTGGATGCGCTGACGCGGCGGCCCGGGGAGGATTACGGGGAGTATCTGGTCCGGGTGAAGGCGAACCCTCTGGCCCTCCGGGTGAAGGTGGCCGACCTGCGGGACAACCTCGACGAGTCCCGCATCCCGGACCGTACAGAGGAGGACCTCCGGCGCTGGGAGAAGTACCGGCGGGCGCTGCAGGAGCTAGAATGCTGACCTCCGGGGCTAGGAGGTGCGAACGCTAAGTCCGTCACCAAATGTCGGACTGGAAGTTGTAGGCTGGCCTTGGATATGATTGCGGGAGCGGGGTCCGCGTGGGTCGCTTCTTAGCACAGGGTGACGGCATCCTCATCCAGACGGCCCGCGGCGACTCGGTGCTGGTGGACGGCGGCCTCCCCCGATGCCGGTCCTGAGGTTGTCCGGTACCTGATGAGGGGTGGATAGCAAACAAAGGGTCCCTGGGGGGGCGGGAACGGAGATGCCATGGGAGCATGTTGGCGACTGCGGTGAGGGGCAACTCCTGGGTGAGCGAGAATGGGTGGTCACCGAACTCGAGCTGGCGATCCGATACCTGGAACACGTCTGCGGTCGAGCTAATATCGGAAGGTGTGGAAAAACCGATGGCGTACACGTAGAAGAAGTGGCCTCCGCTGGCACGGAGGCCCGGAAAGGAGTACTCAAATGCCAGCAGCAGTGTACCACGTTAACGTACCGGAA
>JBFMCJ010000530.1 GCA_040754675.1 Bacillota bacterium | reverse complement strand
TTGGGTTTGTGACAAAGCCGGACGAGCCCGGGGAGCCCCAACGGCGACCCGAGAAGCTGTTCAGCAGCCGCCCGTTCTTCATCGGCCTCGCCGGACGGGATCGCGGCTACGTAAACGTGCCGGCGGGACAACCACTCATTCGTCTCACAAAGGCCTGCCCGGGCAAGATGGCTGTCATTTGTGAGGGACACCGTGGACAGGGATTCTTCATTTGCCTCCGGTGCGGCGCAGGCTTCCGCAAACGCGAGACGTCGCACAGGACGCCCCAAGGGGCTGAGTGTTCCGGCCACCTGGAGTCGGTCGCACTCGGGCACGAATTTATCACGGACATAGTACGGCTGGACTTCCTGCACCACCCATCCTTCCCGGTATGGGATCCCATGTGGTTTGCTTACTCCCTGGCGTACGCACTTGCCGGTGCAGCCAGCGACACGCTTGAGGTGCCATCCACGGACCTTAGCGCTACCGTCGGATACCCAGAAGCTGAGGGGCTGCCTCCCATCATCTTGTACGATAACGCACCTGGAGGAGCGGCGCTGGTGGCGCGGCTGGAGGAAGAGGACACGTTGCGCGCGTGCCTGGAAGCGGCCCGCGCTCGGGTGGACGGTGCATGTGGCTGCGGGGAGGACGACAGTTGCTACGGTTGCCTGCGCAGCTACTCGAATCAGTTTGCCCACACCCGCCTCCGCCGCGGCCCCGTTCACCAGTTCCTGACTGAACTGCTGGACCTCTGGGCGGGGACAACCCCCTAGCCCGGTATCTGCCCGATGCTCGGCGGGTCCCTGTGTGAGGGGTGGCCGCAATGGACGCCCAAACCCTGCTCGTGTACGAATCGCGTGCAGCGGAGTTCTGTGCACGCTACCGTGCCACCGAACCGCGAGCCCTATACGGGTTGATCGAGGGCTTCTTCCTCCGAGGCCCCCCCACCGCGGACGTCGGCTGCGGCAGCGGGCGGGACGTCGCCTGGCTCTCGCGCAACGGCTTTCCCTGCGTCGGCTATGACGGGTCCCCCGCCATGATTGCCGAAGCGCGCAACGCGTACCCTGGCATCGACGTACGACAGGCCCTCCTGCCGGACCTCGCCGGGGTCGAGGATGGAGGCTTTGCTAACGTTCTTTGTTCAGCCACCATCATGCATCTTCCGCAGGAGGATCTCATCGGTGCCGTGCTGAACCTGGCACGCATTCTCGCCCCGGGCGGCCGGCTCATATTGACCTACCGGGCATCACGGACGTCCGGCGAGCGCGAGCCCGACGGTCGCCTTTTCGCCAGCATCCCGGCGGGCAGGATGACCCTCCTCCTGGAATCAGCCGGCTTTGGCGACACGTTACACCTCGAACTGCCGGACACAGAGAGCAGCACCCGGTGGCATACCTTCCTGGCCCGTAAGGGCCCGCAGGAGCACACGACCGCGCTGGGTCGGATCTGGAGGGTACTTGCATACGAGCACAAGACCGCAACCTACAAGCCGGCCTTGATCCGTGCTCTCTCCTCCATCGCACGGCAACAGGCTCACCTCGCGGTCTGGGGGAAGCAGGAGGTGTTCGTACCCCTGTGGGCCGTCGCCGGGGAGTGGCTGATATACTATTGGCCGATCGTGAACGCCCCGATGTTCACGGCCCAGTTGCTGGGCGAGACGTCCGGCAGTAAACAACTCCGCGTCCGCCGGGCAATCCGGCGGTTGGCACAACGGTTCGGCCAGGACGCGGGCGCCCTCTATTCGCTGCTAAGCGCCATGGACGAAGAGCCTGAGAGCTTCCGGGGCGAACTGGCCGCCATAGCCGCGGCAATCCGCGAGGGGCCCGTCCGCTATGCCGGGGCAGGCTCCGCCCTCTTTAGGTATGAGCGGGAGGTCCGTGGCCTGCCGCCGCATACACGGCGGGGTGAAGGAGACCTGGGCTGGGTGGTGGTCCCCCAGGACGTTTGGCTGGACCTGACCCGGTTTGGCCACTGGATTGAGCAGAGCGCAGTGGCCCGGTGGGCGGAACTCAGTGCGCGGATGACGTCAGCGGGCCCGGAAGGGCTAAGCGAGGCTGCCCTCGGCACGGCGATGCGCCACCTGCTGGCACCAGACGAGCATGCCGTCCGGGAAACACGCGAGCTGCTGCTCTCCTCGGGCATCAACATCCACTGCGTGTGGACCGGCCGGGAACTCGGGCAGTCCTTCCGTGTTGACCACGTTATCCCGCGCACGGCCTGGCGCAGCGACGACCTGTGGAACGCTGTCCCCTGCTTGCCCGACCCACCTGGGTTTGGCAAGGGAAATGTGTACCAGTGTGGTCATGGGCCCGTTGCCGAACTCGGTTGGCGTCGCGTCATACCAAACCAAGCCAGCCCGCTGCCGTCTTGTGGGGTAGCCGGCGATCCCCCTTGGCTCTCTCGCTCACGCAACCAGTGCGAGCCGCTCTTGCTGTCCAATTGAGCGCAAAGCGACGACCGAACTCTCCCGCTTGCTGAACCGGGCCACGACGAGCTGGTAGATGTTGTGTGCACACGCCGCGAGCAGCGCCTGGATCGTCACCGCCCGGTTCCCCCTGTAGTGGGCCCGCGACAGCGAGCGGTTGTTCTTGAGATCCGCATTCACGGTCTCCACCCAGCACTTCCTCAGTGCCATCGCCCGCCTGCCCCTCGGGGTCCCGAGCACCGCCAGCGCAGATGCAATGGTGTCCGATATCCTGCTGATCCCGGCTCTCTGTGCACCACACTGCGGCTGCAGCTCGCAGCCCCGGCAAGCATACCGGTGAGTTCTGTAACGCACCGTTTCCCCCAGCCGCTGAACT
>JBFMCJ010000529.1 GCA_040754675.1 Bacillota bacterium | reverse complement strand
GCCGCCCCGCCCCCGCCGCAGGCCGCGGCGGCCTGCCGCGCAGGGGGTGGCGGGCGGTGAAGTGGCTTCTGCTACTGATCGGTTCGGCGCTGGTCAACAACGTCGTGCTGGTGCGCTTCCTCGGCACGTGCCCGTTCCTCGGCATGAGCCGCAGCATCAAGACGGGGGCCAGCATGGGACTGGCCACGACCTTCGTGCTGGTGGGCGCCGGCGTGGTCACGTGGCTGGTGGACCGGTTCCTGCTGATCCCGATGCGGCTGGGGTACCTGCGCACGCTGGCGTTCATCCTGGTCATCGCGGTGTTCGTGCAGTTCCTGGAGATGGTCGTCCGCAAGACCAACCGGAAGCTGTATGAGGCGTTCGGGATTTACCTGGCGCTCATCACCACCAACTGCGCCGTCCTCGGTCTGGCGCTGACGGCTTCCAACAGCTCGTACGGGCTTGGCGAGACGGCGGTGTTCGGGCTCGGGACGGGGCTCGGCTTCACGCTGGCGCTGCTGCTCATGGCGGGCATCCGGGAGGAGCTGGCGTACGCCCCCCTTCCCAGGGCGTTCGAGGGAACGGGGCTGGCGCTGGTCATTGCCGGGCTTCTATCTCTGTCGTTCATGGGCTTCGCGGGGCTGGTGCCCCTTTGAGAGGAGCCGCGGCCAATGGTTGACGGAATTCTGCGGGCCGCCGTCCTGCTCGGGTCACTCGGCCTGCTGTTCGGTATCGGGCTCGTGGTTGCCGGCCGCTTTTTGAAGGTGCAGGAAGACCCCCGGCTGGGGCAGGTGGTGGAAAGCCTGCCGGGCGCCAACTGCGGTGCGTGCGGCTTTTCGGGCTGCTCGGCGTTTGCGCGAGCCCTGGTGGGGCAGCGCGCGCCGATGAACGGGTGCCGGGCGGGCGGCGACCCCGTGGCCGAGCGGCTGGCGCGCATCCTGGGGCAGAACGTCGAGGTGGCCGGGCGGCGCGTGGCGCGGGTGCTGTGCGGCGGGGACCGCGAGAAGGCCGCGGCGCGGGCCGTCTACAACGGGGTGCCCGACTGCCGGGCCGCCGACGCCGTGACGGGCGGGCCGAAAGCGTGCCCGCATGGGTGCCTCGGATACGGGAGCTGCGTTGCGGCGTGCCCGTTCGGGGCGCTGGCGATGGGGCCCGATGGGCTTCCTGAGGTGGACGAGGAGAAGTGCACGGGATGCGGGCTGTGCGAACTGAGCTGCCCCAGGGGGGCCATCCGGGTGCTGCCCGCATCGGCGTCGTACGTGCGGTGCGTGTCGGCGATGCCGGGGAAGTTCGTACGGCAGGTCTGCGAGGCCGGCTGCATCGGGTGCCGGATATGCGAGCGGGCATGCGACCCGGACGCCATTCACGTGGTGGACAACCTGGCGGCCATCGATCCTGATATGTGCAGCCATTGCGGGCGATGCGCCGAGAAGTGCCCGACGCGCTGCATCGTCATTGTGCCGGCCCCCATCGAGGTGCCGGTCGCCGTTCGCGCCGGGGACGGGGCCTGAGCAGACGTGAGGCGCGTGCCGGCTTGGCTGCCCGCCGCGCTCGGAGCCGTCGTAATGGCAGCGGCCGGATCGCTGGCGCTGCGCTGGCATTCTGGGGCCGCCGGCGAAGCTGCCCTCGCCCCACCGGCCGCTCCTGCTGTCCCGGCCCGGGAGCGGCGCGAAGCCTCCGGCGAGGCGCCCGTCGTCTTCCGGGCAGGCTTCGCGATGGGCAGCTTCGTCCGGATCACGGCGGCCGGGCCGGGGGCTGACAGAGCCGCCGCCGCGGCGCTCCAGGAGCTGGACCGGCTCGACTCGCTGCTTGACCGGTTTTACCCCGGAAGCGCCGTTGCTGCCGTCAACGCTCAGGCCGGGCGCGCCAGGGTGCCCGTCCCCCAAGAGGTCGCTCAACTTGTCGAACTCGCGCTCAAGATCGCAGAACGCACGGGTGGCGCGTTCGACCCGACCGTTGGCCCCCTGGTGGACGCGTGGGGCTTCGGCTCGGAGTTCGAACGCAGGCGTCCAGCCCGCCCACCGGAGCAGGCCGCCATCGAGCGTGCCAGGCGGCTGGTGAACTACCGGGACGTCAAGGTCGAGAGGCGAGACGGGGAGGCGTGGGTCGGGCTCGCCCGGCCCGGAATGGTGCTGGACCTTGGCGCCATTGCGCAGGGTTACGGAGCCGAACGCGCCGCAGCCGTGCTCCGGGCACACGGCGTGAAGTCCGCCCTGGTGGACGTTGGGGGAGAGATCGTGGCCATCGGGACGCGGCCGTCCGGGCCGCAAGGCGCCAACCGGACGGCAGGATCCGGGCCCTGGCGTGTTGGAGTCCGCCACCCCCGATTCCAGGATCGCCTGGTGGCCACCGTGCTTCTCGAGGACAGGGCCGCCGCCACCTCGGGGGACTACGAGCGCTGCTTCGAGTACCAGGGGAGCCGTTTTGGCCACGTGATCCATCCCTTCACGGGCTGGCCGGCGCGGGGGCTTGTCAGCGTCACCGTGATCCACCGGTCAGCGACCGTGGCCGACGCGCTGGCGACCGCCGTCATGGTGTTGGGTCCCGAGAAGGGCGAGACGATCATCCGCAGCTGGCCGGGCGCCGAAGCCATCCTCGTGGACGAGCACCTGAACGTGCGGCAGGTGAAGGGCCCGTGAGCCACGGCCCACGGGTTCGGGATCTGGCGCTCTTCTCGCTGCTGCTGGCCCTCTCGCTTGCGCTGCACGCCATCGAGGCCCTGCTGCCTCCCTTTCCAGTGCCGGGGGCCCGCCTGGGGCTGGCCAACGCCGTCTCGCTGCTGGTGCTCTGGCGATGGGGGAC
>JBFMCJ010000528.1 GCA_040754675.1 Bacillota bacterium | reverse complement strand
CGTAAAGCCAAACGACAGTATGATCACACAGAGCAGCAGGCCAAGCCTTCGAGTAATCGTGACCGGTTTCAAGAGCCACCATCCTTCCTACGCTTGGGATTTGGTGATTCTGGGTCTGCCGATCCCTTAGAATCCCAACCCTTCGCCTCCCTTCCCCTATTGACTCCTAACTCACGGCCGATGA
The DNA here is from genome assembly GCA_040754675.1 of Bacillota bacterium. Classification (NCBI taxonomy): domain Bacteria; kingdom Bacillati; phylum Bacillota; species Bacillota bacterium. The sequence continues at coordinate 2,601 of JBFMCJ010000528.1, read as the reverse complement.
GTCACGCGCGGGCCTCCCACGGAAGGGGCGGCCTTCGACGCGGGCGCGGTAGGCTTCCTTCGCTTCGGGACTTCCGAGCAGCACCACCAGGTGATGCAACCCCTGGAGGAGCTGGCGTTCGTATTGGCCTTCATCCATCGCGCGGTAAGCGGCCTTTACCAGGCGGATGGCCACCGGGTTTGAAGATACCAGGCGCCGTGCAACGTCTAAGGCAGATGCAAGCACCTCGGCATCGTCCACGACCTGGTTGACGAGACCAATCTCGTACGCCGTTTGGGCGTTCAGCTCGTCCCCAGTGAGCGCCATCCACATCGAGCTCTTCCGCCCCATCAGTCGCCGAACGCCGACGAGCGCCATCATCGGAGCAAGGCCCGCCCGAACCTCGGGTACCGAAAAACGGGCCGACCGGGCGGCGATGGCCAGATCAGACGCCTCGACCAGGTTCAACCCGCCGCCGAAAGCCGCACCGTTAACGGCAGCGATCACCGGAAGGTCGATGCCGGTGATGGCCCGGTGAAGGGCGATGAACGCCTGGCCGAAGCGCATAACGTCCAACGTCGAACCGGTGGTGTAGTCGCCGAGCTCTCCGCCACGGCAGAACGTGTCGCCCCGCCCCGTTAGCACGACGGCCGCAAGTTCAGATCCCGAGGCTGCAGCGGTCAACTCGTCGGCTAGGCGCTCCATGGCCGAAATCGTCAGCTTTTGGGTTTGCATGGTCAGCACCAGCGTGCGGCCGATGCGCTCTGCACTCACCGAAGCTCCGGACCCAGCCACCGTATCGGAACGCCTCCTTCCCCCGGACTGCCATCGCCCTGAATACGCCGTACACCGTGTACAGTACCAATCGCTTGCATACGCGCGACCGCTTCAGAACCTGAAACTCATGGAGCCGAAGTGGAGGCCGCGCTCCTCCCGCCCGGTGAAGGGGACCGGATGCCGAAGCGTGAGAGCGCGCCGGCCATGCGGCCTTCTTTCAGAAGCTGTACGGTGATGCGGATGTGCTCGACCGCGTAGCGCTCGGCTTTGTCCGGATCACGCTCCTCGAGGGCATCAATGATCCGCATGTGCTCAGGAAACGTTTCTTCGGGCGGGCGGATGAGTCCCTGAAGAAAGCTGATGGTCAGGATGTGGAAAGAACTGAGCGTCTGCGAGATGATGCTGCTGTTTGACTTCTTGGCTATGTAGTAATGGAACTCTTGATCGGCCTGCCGATACGCGCTCCAGTGATCGGGGGTTATTCGCTCCATGGCCGTGGTGAACAGGCTTCGCATGTAGGCAATATCGGGGGGTTCGGCGCGCTCGGCGAAGAGGCGACATGCTAGCCCCTCCAGCACACCACGAATCTCGAAGACGGCGATGACCTCGTCGAGCGTGAATTGGCGAACGAAGGTCCCTCTCGGGGTCATCTCCACCAGGTTGTCCTTGGCGAGCTGCGTCAGGGCACGACGAAGAGGAGTGCGGCTAACGCCCAAACGCCGGGCGAGCTGGTCCTGGATGATTTGCTCGCCGGGCGGGAGCGCGCCATCCAGGATCATCTGCCGAACGCGCTCGTACACCAGCGTATCGAGGTCAGCCCGAACCAGAGGGGTCGTATCTTCGACGGGCACCGCGTTATTCCCCTTCGACTCGCAGGCTACTATATTGCTGTACACGGTGTACGGGGTATCCGGTTACACTGTAACGGGTGAGACGCTTCCTGTCAACTGCTTCTTCACGTACCACTTCCATCCAGGGTGCCGGTCGGCCATGCTGGGTACCCTGACGCCCATCGCGATCGCGGGGCGGCTAAGCAAAAAAGATGTAGTCGAGCTCGGGCAGCTCGCGGCCCAACTCCTTGAGCGCCCGGCGGATCTGGGAGCGGTGGTAGATGGCGTGGGTGCCCGCGTGGAGCAGCATCTGTGCCCGGGTCGCGCGCCACGGCGGAGTGCCTGGCTCCGTGCGGGGCGCCTCGACCACCTCGTTGAGTTGTTGGGGGGTGAGTTCGGCGAGCGTGCGCTCGGTGGTGCGGTCCAGGTCATCCCAAGCGGCACGCAGGCGCGCCGGGTCGGCCAGGTCGGCCGTATCAACCTCCTGGCGGGCCTGACCCCAGATCCGGCGCGTGACCCAGTTGAGCTGCGCGCTGTAAACGTGAAGCAGGATGCCCAGCAGGCTACCCTTGCCGAACCCCACCGGGCGGCTGAGTTGCTCGGCGGTCAGGCCCCGCACCGCGTCGAAGATGATCTGCCGCACCTTCCCGTCCCAAGCGAACAGCTCCCGCAGGAGCGCCAGCGTCTCCGGTCCGGCTTCCCAGGCAGGCATGGCTCCAACCTCCTCCGGGAAGGGGCTTCGATGCGCCCGGGTCGGGAACCTGGAGGCCGCAACTCTTGCCCCGGCCGCCCGGATCCCGGCGGCCTTGCCGCCGGGCGCTACAGACTCACACCCGCGCCGACGCCCAGGTCCACGTCGCCAAACTCGGCCAGGCACCCGCATCCGGTACCGGCACTCGCCGACGGTGGCGTTGAACCTTGTTGGGGTCGACCCGAAGGACCTGAGCCAGGTCGCGCTGCGAAGGGAGCCGGTCGCCGGGGCGGATCTCCCGGCGTGCCACAGCCCGCTTCAACT
>JBFMCJ010000527.1 GCA_040754675.1 Bacillota bacterium | reverse complement strand
GGCCGCTGGAATTCCTGGAAACTGCCGCTCCCAAAAGCCCTGGCGAAGGGCACCCGGTAGGCTGCTCTAACCTTTGCGGAAGCCGATCCAGAAGCCCAGGGTAAAGCTGCCGGCTGCCGCGATGCTGCTGGAAAACCAGGCGATGACCTTGTCCAGTGCGCCCTTGGCGCCGCCGGCCTCGCTCATGGCACCGGTGTAGGCGGCTTCGATGGCCTCCCAGTGCACCGTGATGAAGCCGATGCGGGCAAGGCCCACCAGCAGGGCGGTGACGACGCCCAGGAGGATCAGCGCGAACTTCAGCGCCTTTTTCATGCTGTAGCCAACGGCGGCACCCAGGATGAAGCCCAGCCCCGCCTGCTGGCCGAGCAGCGACCAGTTGAAGCCGCCCTCCACTTCACCACCCCCGCCGGGCTTCAGGTGAGTGCCCATCTTTGACAAAGAGGGCGGAGAAACCTCCATTGCAGATCCCCCCGCCCCGGCCTGCTGTCGTCTCGCGGATAAGCCCGGCCTGCCTTGCGCCACCCGTCGAAATGGCCCCAGGCGGCTTACCGCCCGCGCCTCCTATCAGGTAGTACTAGGCCGTCGCCTCGTGTGGCGGCCTGTCCTCCACCGGCACGTAGCGCAGGTCGAACGGCCCCGAGTACTCGGCACGTGGCCGGATGAGCCGGTTGTCCGCATACTGCTCCAGGAGGTGGGCCGTCCAACCGGAGATGCGGCTCACCGCGAAGACCGGCGTGAACAGGTCGATGGGAATGCCCAGAATGTGGTAAACCGACGCCGAGTAGAAGTCCACGTTGGGGTACAGGTCCTTCTCGGCGCGCACGGCCTCTTCCACCGCAACCGAGATCTGGTACCAGCGCATGTCGCCTCGCTGCCGGCCCAGCTCCTCCGAGTACCGCTTGAGAATCAAGGCTCGCGGATCCCACGTCTTGTACACCCGGTGTCCGAACCCGGGGATACGCTCCTTGGCTGTCAACTTCGCATGCACGACCTCGGCGGCCCGACCCGGATCCCCGATCTCCATGAGCAGCCGCATGACCTGTTCGTTTGCTCCGCCATGAAGCGGTCCCTTCAGCGTCCCAACCGCCGACGCCACCGACGAGTACATGTCCGAAAGCGTGGACGCGGTGACCCGCCCCGCAAAGCAGGAGGCGTTGAACTCGTGGTCTGCGTGCAGGATCAGAGCCACGTCCATGACCCGGGCGCTGGTCTCGTCCGGGCGCTCCCCGAACAGCATGTACAGGAAGTTGGCCGAGTGGCCGAGCTGCGGGTCTGGCTCCACCACCGCAAGGCCCCGGCGCAGCCGGTGGAACGCCGCCACGAGCGTCGCCACACGCGCGGTCAGCCGCACGGACTTACGCAAATTGGCCTCCCGGGAATTGTCGTCGGCCTCCGGGTCGAACAGCCCCAGCGCGGCCACGGCCGTCTGCAGAACGGCCATGGGCGAGCGCGGCGGCACCAGCTTGATGAGTTCGATGACAGCCTGCGGCACCGTGCGGGAACTCGTCAGCTCCTCCTTCAGGGCAGCCAGTTCCCGGGAGTCGGGCAGCCGCCCGTGCCATAGCAGGAACGCCACTTCCTCGAAGCTGGAGTGCTCCGCCAGTTCCCTGATGTCGTAGCCCTGGTAGATGAGCCGGCCCAGCTTACCGTCCACGTAGCTGATGGCAGACCGGGCCACCACGACGCCTTCCAGGCCTCGAGCGATCTGGGTTGCCTCGCTCATCGGAAAGCACGCCCCCCGTTTTAAAATCGGTTACCGGCAAGCGGTAACAGGGATACGAATACACTCGCGAACCACTCGCACTGCTAAATTCGTGCTTGAGAGCACGAGTACCTGCTTCAGGGATGCAGCCGGCGGTACTGGCCGCCGAAAAAGATCAGGGGAGGGCCGTCGGCGCCGGCGCTGGCCTGCTCCACCCGCGCGACGAAGATGGAGTGGTCGCCCCCCGGATGGATCGCGACGACCCGGCATTCCAGGTGAGCCAGGGCTCCCTCGACCAGGGGGACCCCGGTCGCGCCGGCTCGGAAGCGCAGCATGCCGTCGGGCAGGCTCTCGCGGCGCCGGGCGAAGTAGTGGGAGAGTTCAAGCTGGCTTTCGCCCAGGATGCTCACACCGAACCGGCCCGCACGGCGCATGGGCTCGTGGATTTCCCGGGACCTACCCACGCACACCAGGACAAGGGGCGGGTCGAGGGAGACCGACGTGAAGGCGTTGGCCGTCATCCCAACAGGCGCCTCCGGTGTCCCGGTGGTCACAACGGTTACCCCGGTGGCAAAGCGGCCAAGAATCCGGCGAAACAGCAGCGGGTCCAGCAAGGCGTCGCCCCCCGTCACATGATACAGGAACTCCGCAGGAAGGGAGCGTGGTCACGCCAAAGTAGCCAACCCCGAGGCCCTCGGAAAAGCGGGATCCCTCGGAGAGGAGGCGGCGACACGTGCCTGCGGCCCCCGAGGACTCTCTTTCCAACCGCATGGAACAGGCCGTCCTGGCCGCGCTAGACGAGGCGCTTGCCTACCACCCGGACGCGTGCCGGTGCAGCCGGTGCCGCCGAGATATCGTGGCCCTGGCGCTGCGCAACCTCCCCGCCCGCTACGCCGGGAGTTCGGAGGGCACCGTCGTGATCGACGTGGAACTCCAGCGCCTCCAGACCCGCCTGGAGGTCTTCAAGGCGCTGCACCAGGCCATTTCCGTGGTCAAGACCCGCCCCCACCACGGCCGCGCGGGCTGAAAGGCAAGCCGCCGCCCCGGCCTTCCATCCCCTCGGGAGAGCGGGGGTCGCCGGCTGCGAGCG
>JBFMCJ010000526.1 GCA_040754675.1 Bacillota bacterium | reverse complement strand
GAGGTGCTGGTCGCGGCGGCCTTCACGGCCGCAGCGGCGCTGGTCCTGGGCGGGATGCTGTCGCGGGCGGTGCAGGACCGGGCCGTGGCGGAGCCCGGCATAGTAGCCGTGCACCTGGCCCTGGAGGAGGCGGAGGCTCTGAAAGCCGCGCCGTGGCAGGAGCTCGCCTCACGGGTCCCGGCTGCGGTGCCGGGTTTTGAGGGTTTCACCAGGGAAGTCCGGGTTTCCCCGGCGGGGCTCCTGAGGAAGCGGGTGGAGGTGGTGGTGTCGTATGCGACACCTGGCGGGGTCCAGGAAGTTGTCTTGGTGTTCGAGCGGGCACGCACTCCTTGAGGTCCTGCTCGCCGGCGTGCTGGTGGCCGCGCTGGTGGTGGCTTCGGCGGAGGTGGCCATGCGGTCGTTCGAGATCTCCGCCTGCATGCGCGCGAGGCAAACGGAACTGTCCGGCCTGCGGTCGGCCGCCGCGCTGTTGGAGACCGACCTGCGGAGGGCAGTCCGTGTGGAAGCGTGCTCGGGCTCTTCCCTGGCGCTTGACTGCGGTGAAAGTATTACCTGGGAGTTCACGGACACCGGGGTTGCCCGGCGGACTGCCAGCGAGACAAAGTCCTGGCCCGGCCTCGCTGCCGAGTTCCGCCTGGAGCCTTCCGGACTGGTGAGGGCCTGCATCCGGGGCCCCGGAGGGAAAATCGAGACGGCCGTTGCCGTGGTGGGGTCCCCGTGAGACAGGGATACGCCTCGCTGGCGTTCGTCATGGTCCTGGTTTTCGTCACGGCCTGCGCGGCCCTGGCTGCGCATGCCATCGGCGTCGCGGACACGAGGAACTTCGCCTGGGATTGGAACGTCGCGCAGGCGCGCCTGGCGGCCGACACCGGCATAGAGAGGGTGTTGCCGTTCCTGCTGGCCGACCCGGCCTGGGTTGACGGCAGCGTGGCGGTGGGGCCCGTGGGCGACCGCGCCCGGGTGGAATCCGTGCGGGTTGACCGCGCGGGTGAGATCATCCGGCTGTCGTCGGTGGGTATTTCGGGCCAGGTGCGCAAGACTGCCTGGGCGCGGGTGCGTGCCGGCGTGGTTCCCCTGGTGGGGTCCTACGGCGGCGGGGTGAAGTCACTGGGAGGAGCCGCGCTGGACCTTTCCGGGAACGCGACCGTGGACTCGAACCTCCTCGTGCGCGGTGGCCTCAACCTTTCCGGCAGCTCCCAGGTCGGTGTCCCGGCTCGGCCGCGGCACGTGTACGTGGAGGGGGACGCGTGGAGCAAGAAACAGGGAACCGTGTGTGGAGAGGCCTTCGCCACCGGTTCGGTTTCCCCCGGGATGGCCACGGAGGGGGAGCACCCGGGTTGGGTGCCCCCTGAGCCCCTGCCCCAGGCCGGCGAGATCGCCGCCCTGGTGGAGCTGGGGAGGTTACAGGCCGAACTGCTTGAAGCCGCCGGGCGGGGCACGCACGTGTTCGAGGGCGACCGGGTCTTCACGGCCGCTGACCTTGCTTCCATGAGCGGCACGTACTACGTGGGCGGCACGGCGGTGCTCACCGGCGGCTCGGTGGTGTCGGCCGTAGCCATAGTGGCGGGCGGAAACGTCAGGGTGCTGGGCGACCTGGACGCCCCATCGGTGTGCCTTCTCGCCGCTCGCAACGTGAGTGCCTCCAACTCGCGCCGGGTGCGGGTGGCTGTGGTGGCTGCCGCGGGCGACGCGGGATGGAGCGGCACGGGCGGCGGCCACGGCAGCTTCGTTATGGAGTACGGGGCCATGGTGGCCTCCTCGCTCAACGGCAACTTCCTGCGCGGTTCGACCCTGCTCCGGCAGGACGGCACGATCACGTTCGATGCCGTGGCCGGGCCGGTGCGCACGTTCGAGATCCTGGAGAGGGGCGGGGATTGATGAGACGGCCGGGGCGGTGCGCTGGCATCTGGCGCCGGGACGACGAGTTGGTGGTGGCGGTGGTGAGCCGGGGCCTGAACGTGCTGGAGGCGTTTTCCGTGCCCGTGCTCAGGCGCCCCGGCGGGCTGGAAGATGCGCTGGCGGAGGTGGGCCGGAAGGTGGGCAGGGCACCGGCGGTGGTCGCCCCGTGGGCTGGGGAAGCGGCCGTGAGGTGCGTCCGCGGGCCGAAGGTGGCCTCACGGGAGGCGGCTTCCGCCGCCGCCTGGGAGATGCAGGCGCTGCTCTCCGGCCGGCCGCAGGCCTATGTGGTCCGGCACGCGGTGCTGGGTGCGGGGGAAAACTTCACGGACATCCTGGCCGCAGCCGTGCCCGAAGACGCGGTGAGAGCCGCGGTGCAGCCCGCGCGGGGCAGGCTGCGGCTGCTGGCCGTGGACGCGGAGCCCTGCGCCCTGTGGCGCGCGGCGCGGCTGGCCGGGGCTGCCCCGGCGGAGGAAGGACCTGTGGCCATAGCGTGTGCAGGCGGGCCGGGCACGTCGGTGGTGGTCGGCCGTAGGGCTCCTGAGTTCGTGCGGGTGCTGCCGCCCGCGGAGGGAACCCAGGAAATCAGGCGCACGCTTTCCTACTACGAGTCGCAGATGGACGCCCGCATCGCCCGCCGGTACTGGGCGGGCCCCGAGGTGCCCGAAGGGTTCGTTCCACTGGACCTCGGCCCGGGCGGGGCCCGCTACGCGGTGGCGGCCGGCCTGGCGGCGTGGCCCTACCTGGAGCCGCGCATGAGTTTCCTGACCTCCGAGATGAGGGAGGACGCCCGCGCGCGCAGCGTGCTCCCCTGGGTGCTCTGCGGCGTCGTGTTCGCCTGCGCGCTGGGCCTGGGAGAGATCGCCCTGACCTTCCGCGGCGAGGCCGGCCGGCTGGCCCGTGAGG
>JBFMCJ010000525.1 GCA_040754675.1 Bacillota bacterium | reverse complement strand
GCCGCAGAAGATGAGGTCGGCCACGTGGGCAAGCATCCCGGTCATCCACTCCCTGCAAACTCGCCGGCCCGCAGGCGCGGCGGGAGACACTCGCCCAAGTCTTCGATCCGCCCGCCCGCGAGTCCCCTCGCCCACTTGGCAAACTGACGTTCGCCGTGGTATCATTCGCCAGGGGTCCCACGGGCCGGGCAGGGGGAACGGCGCAAGAAACGGCGGAAGGAACGGCCGACCACCGCGGGGAGGTTCGAAGCAGCTACCAAGAATGTAGCTATTAGGCTCCGAATGCGGTATAAGCGAAGCACCATGCGCTACTATTCCATCGGCCGGCTGGCCAGGTTGCCAGGAATTACTCCGAAGCGCATCCGGGAATGGGAAAAGCAGGGCAGGATCCGGTGCGTGCGCCTGCCCTCCGGTCACCGGCGGTACCCGGAGGAGGAGGTCCGCCGGATACTGGGCGAGTCCTCGCCCGAAGGCGTACGGGTGGCGGTGTACGCCCGGGTGTCCACCAGGAAGCAGGCCGACGCGGGCAACCTGGAGCGGCAAAAGGAGCGGCTGCTGGCCTGCGCGGCGCTGAAGGGGTACCGGGTGGTGCACGTCTTCGAGGACGTGGCCTCAGGTCTGAACCGGAGGCGGCGCGGCCTGGAGAGCTGGCCATCGTTACGTCCTTCTCGGCTCGCCTGTACGGAGCGCGGGGTGGCCGGAGGGTCCGGAGGGGCTTTCGGGAGCTGCTAAGGGATGCCGAAGCCGAAGCGCAAAAAAGAGGATAAGTTCCGCGTCACGGTCTGCGGGGAGTGGTTTCCGGAGGCCTATCCGGAATTGCGGTCGGAGAAGTGGGCCCGGGGTGACGAAGACCCGCTGGAGACCGAGATGCGCCTCTTCTGCGCCTGCGGGCGCTGGGCGTTCAACCGGCTGCCGGAGGGCGTATCGCGGGACAAGATCAAGAAGCGGGGCCAGGAGCTCTTCGGCCTGAACTCCCGCTACGCGGACGACGCCCGGCTAAAGGCTCAGGCCCTGCTGGACTCGCAGAGGGAACTGCTGGAGATGGAAACCGAGGCGACCGGGACGAAGCTGGGCCGGGCGAGGAAAAGGCTTGGGCAGGCCATGCGGAAGCTGGCCGAGGCCGGGAAGAAGGGCGCCGCCCCCCAAGTTCTGCAAAAGCTCCGCCTGGCCGTCAAAGGCCGGAACGACCGGGTCGCTTCCCTGGAGCAGAAGCTGACCGAGCTCAGGGCCCATCAGGAGAACGGAACCGTTCCCCCGGTCGTCTTCGGCGGTCGCAAGCTCTGGAAGAGGGTCTCCAAGGGCCGGGGCTCCCGTGAGGAGTGGCGGGCGGCACGCAAAAGCCGCCTTTACTCCCGGGGCGACGAGACCAAGGGCGGCAACCCGAACGTGAAGGTGTCGCATGCCGGCGGCGAGTTCCGCCTGGCGGTGAGCATTTCCCACCTGTCGGAGCAGATCGGCGAGGACGCCAAGGGGCGTCCGAAGATGACGCGCGCCCCGAGGGTCGAGGGTCGGCTGTGGCTTCCGGAAAAGCACCGCGGCAGGTATCTGGTCCACCTCAGCTTCGAGCTGGCGGGCGCCCCGGAGCCGGACTTCGGAAACGGCTGCCTGGGGCTGGACATCAATCCCGACGGCGTGGCGTTGTGCAACGTGGGGCGCACTGGACAGCCGGAGCCCTGGCCGGGGGACTTCGGGATTGCGTCCCCGCCCAACCTGGGCAAGTACGAGGGCGAGTTCCGGGTGATTTTGTACCCGAACGGCTTTGCCTACATCCGCATTCCGGACCTGGAGTACGCCCGGGGTTTCCGGCGGAAGTACCTCATCGGCGTGCTGGCCAAGGTGATAGTGGACGCGGCGAGGTTGCTGGGCAAGCCGATAGGGTTGGAGGATCTGGACTTCGGCAAGGACCGGCTGGACACCGATGCCGGGTTCAACAGGATGGCCTCCAACTTTCCCTACGCCCAGGCAACGGAGGCCGTGTGCCGGAGGGCGGCGAAGGAGCAGGTGGCCTTCAAGCCCGTGCCGCCGCGGCATACGTCCGCCATCGGCTTGTGGAAGTACATGGATCGGTTTGCGGTCCCGGTGCACTGCGCGGCGGCCCTGGTCGTGGGCCGCCGGGCGATGGGTTACCGGGAGCGCGTAACGAAGGAGCTCAAGGAACTGGTTGCTCGAATCGGGCAAACACTGGCCCGCAAGGGTCGTTCCGAACCAAGGGAAGGAACAGGGATGACCCGCGGGGTCCGGGCCTGCTTGAGGCAGCTGGAGCGGAAGATGCAGGTTCACAACGCGCTTCCCGCGTGGGAGCAGACACGGTTTTGTTCCGTCTGGCGCGACTTCAGGCTGCTGGCCCTGTCCCTGCGGTGACCCCGTTTAGCCGGTGTCGGCCAAACCGGTAGGCGTCCTGACAGGACGCGGGAGGCGGGGCCAACCCCCGCCGGAACAACCCCTTCCGGCGCAGCCCTCCCGTCCGGGTGGGACTCCCGGGCCGAGGCCCCCTGTCGCCCTGCCCCCCGGAGGGCAAGACAAGTGTCCGAGAGGAGGCGAAGGCCTGGTCGGGGGCCGGTCTATCCGAAGGGAAGATTCGGGTAGATTTTTTAAACCAGGGCTCATCCAGCCCCAGCAGCCACCGGACGCCCGGGTCCGCCGACGGGGCCGCTACGTCTGAAGGACCCGCAGGACCCGCTCCATGGCCCACTCGAGTTCCTCCTCGCTGATGATGAGCGGCGGCGCCAGCCGGATCACGTTCACGTGGGTCTCCTTGGCCAGCACCCCGGCCTCCTTGAGCCGCTCGCAGTAGGGCCTGGC
>JBFMCJ010000524.1 GCA_040754675.1 Bacillota bacterium | reverse complement strand
GCTGCATGGCTGCACCAGAGAACGAGCAACGGTCTGCTGTCGAGCGGTTTCTCTCGGCCCTCCGCGCGCGGGGCATTGCCGAGAGGAGTATCAGTACCTACCTGGGTCAGGTCAGGCGCTTCATCGCGTGGTACGAGCGTAGCCTGGGCGCCTTCGACCTCGCGGCGGTGACGCCCCTCGATGTGGCTGACTACCGCCGGTGGATGCAGGAAAGAGGCCGCAAGCCCGGAACGGTCAACCTGGCGCTAGTTGCCCTGGGGCGGTTCTTCTCGTGGGCGGTTGAAGAGGGACTCTGTCCGGCAAACCCGGCAGCCGGGGTGAAGCGGGTCCCCGAGCAGGTCCCGGGCCCCAGGTGGCTTGACCGCAGGGCGCTGGGCGCGCTGATGAGGGCGGTCATGAGGTACGGCACCGTGCGCGACCGGGTGCTGATCATGCTGTTGCTGCACACCGGCCTGCGGGTGAGCGAGGCGTGCGGTCTGCGGGTGGACGACGTGGAGATCAGGGAGCGGTCGGGCCGGGTGCGGGTGAGGCACGGCAAGGGCGGCAAGTACCGCGAGGTGCCGCTGAACGTGACAATCCGCAAGGCGCTCAAGGAGTACCTGGAGTCGGCGCATCCGGGTGGGGAGTGGCTGTTCTTGAACCGTTACGGGGAACGGCTCAACGAGCGCTCCGCGGAGCGGATGGTGCGCAAGTATGCCCGGCTAGCCGGTCTGGACCGGGTCACCGTGCACACGCTCAGGCATACGTTCTGTAAGATGTTGGTTGACGCTGGCGAGAGCCTGGACCGGGTTGCGGCGCTTGCCGGGCACGCCAGCCTGAACACGACGGCGCGGTACACGAAGCCGTCGTTCACGGACCTGGAGAAGGCGGTCGCCAGGTTGGCCTGGGAGTGAGGGCAAGCGGTGATGCCCCGGGGCTGGTTGCTGCTGTTGCGTCGTGGTTTGGTCCGGGGAGGGAGGCAATGCGGTATACCATTTGCGCGGGCAAACGGGGTGAGCGGACGGGAGGCTTGACGCATGGCTCGGCGGCAGTTCAGGGTATTGCTCGAGTGGGACCCGGACGACCGGGTGTGGGTCACGTACGTTCCCGACCTGGACTGGCTTTCCACTTACGGTGAGACGAAGGAGCAGGCGTTGGAGCAGACGCGTGAAGCCATCCTGGGGTACATTGAGGCGGCTGCGAAAGAGGGTCTGTCCCTGCCGGCGCCGCGGCCTGGGCCAGAAGTGGTAGAAGTGGAAGTGGCTGTGGGTTGAGTCGTGTTCCGAGGGGCAGCGACCGGGCGGTGCTGCGTGCCTTGCAGCGGCTTGGGTTCGTGGTGACCCACGTGCGGGGGAGCCACTACTATCTTCGGCGTCCCGGAGAAGGCGGATTGGTTGTGGTGCCCGTGCATGGGCACCGCGACCTGCCCGTGGGGACCATGCAGTCGATCCTGCGGCAGGCTGGGATGACCGCCGAAGAGCTTGCCTCCCTGCTGTAGGAACCCGCCTTCACGCCGGGCTGAAGCAGAGAGATCGTTGCGGCCACCCCGGCACACCCGGGCCAGCGTCAGGTTGGATAAGCAGCTTGTCGATGCCGGCGAGAGCGCGGACCGGGTGGCGGGTCTTGCCGGGGACGCCGGTCTGAACACGACGGCGCGGCACACGAAGCTCTCGTTCACGGACCTGGAGAGGGCTGTGGCGTGGGAATGGCCGGTGCTGCTGGTGGCCTTTCGGCGTGCCCTCGACCGGGAGGTCCAGAATGGTGTATTCTGGTGTCTGGGAGAGGCGGGGTTCGGGAAATGGGGGCGTCAGAGCACAAAAGCACGGCGTATCACGGGCCCGGTATTCGAGAGGTGGTCACGCGCGTTTATGAGGCCATCCGGGATAGAGGTGTTCACGATCCGGTGTGCCAGATTGCGGGCTACCTCCTTCTCCGGGGAGCCGGCGTACATCACCGGTTTCAGGGGGGCCCGGGAGTTGATTCAGTCCGTTGAGCGTTACGAGATCGTGGGGGAATTGCTGAGGGCGTATTTTGTAGACGCGGGGGAGGGCCCTGCCGAGCCTGGCGATGCCGGATAGATCGAAGTTGCCGGAGCCTGCTGCCACAGCGGGGGTGGTTGTCCGAATCCGGGCCAGGCCGTGATCCCGAGCCGCTGGCTGGGGTCGGACGGCGAACTAGTGCTGCGTAATCGGCGCGTGCAGCAGCGTTCGGTGTTTGGGCCGGAGAGGGCACGAGGCCACCCGGGGCAAGGCGGATGGGAGCAACTTGCGAGTTTGTGCGAGCCCTGCGGCCGTAGCCGAAGCCCTCGCCAACCGGTTTCGCTTCCTGACCCGGGCGGCCACGCCTTGATTCGACATGGTGTGTCACCGGTCCTTGTGGGTTGTAACCATGGCGCGGGGATGGCCCCCCGTTGTATTGCCAGGTGCCTTTGCTCAGTGGGTTGGTGGAGGAACGAAGCGTTCTTCGTGCACGGTGCCCCAGCGCCCAGGGCAAGGGACATGCGAAGAAATGTCGAATCCTGCGTTGGGCGGGCCGAACGGCGGAGGGAATTAACAGTGGCAGATCATCTCCTCTCACGAGCCCCTGATGAGCTTCCCGTGCTGATGCGCGCCTGCCGCCTCCTGGAAGCGGCGAAGAGCGGCGCGGAGGAGGACGTTTCCAGGGCCCTTGCGGCGCTGAGGGAGGCTGCTGTTTCGGTTTCGGCCGCGGCCGGTGCCCTGGAGTTGATGACGGAGCGGGCGAGGCTGAGGAAGCCGGGCTGAGGTTGGAGATTGTGGGCTTGTGGACCGGCGGCGGAAGGGATGCACGGGCTTGGTCAGGCACGG
>JBFMCJ010000523.1 GCA_040754675.1 Bacillota bacterium | reverse complement strand
GGTGCCCACCACCGTCGTCCCGGCGCGACGCGCCGCCCGATCCAGAATCCGCGCCTGATCGGCGTGGTGAAACCAGGGCCAGGCGAGCTCTTCGCACGTGGAAATCACGTCGAGCCCGGACTCCACCAGCGCCAGGAGCTGGTCAAGCACGGCGACGAGGCGAGACCCGGTGGAGTGAAGCGCAACCGAGGCGCCGGCGAGTTTCTCGGGTTCAAAAGACGCGCTCACCCGGACGCCCAGTGGGCCACCGCCGACCAGAGCCCCCACGTCCCGTCCGGCTTTGTCTGGCGCAGGATCAACCGCCCCGACGAGCCGCACCCCCGGCATCTGCAGCAGACGGCGAACGATGCCCTGTCCGATGGGGCCGAGTCCTATTTGCACGACGCCTACCATCTGATGCTGACCGACGGATGGCAACGTCTCCATACCTCTTCTGCAACTCCCCCCGGTCCGGTCGGGTGCGACACAATCGTTGGCCCACTTCGCTGCGGCCGGCCGTAACCCTGCGGCTCTCATGCCCGGACTTCCAGGCTAACGCTCACCCGGCCGTCAGGGCCTGCGTCCACCCTCCAGCACGCCCCATCCTCTGCGAAGAAGCTCGCTCCCAGCTCCCACGTCCAGCCGCAGGCTGGCCCGTGAGATTCGGTGAGCAGCACCGTTTTGCTCAACGGCTCCCCGCTGTCGCCGTACAACCTCCGGTCGCTTTGGACCCTCTCCGTCAAGGCGCCCCACCAGGCGCTCACGGCAGCCCGGACAGAAAGCCGGGGCCCGGGCCGCCACTCCAGGTGGAGCGGAAGCACGGCCCCCGCCCACCGCTGTTCGAGGTCGCCGGTCTCGCCCCGGAAGTCGGGGGCCACCACAGGGGGTTCTCCTTCGTAGATCCACCGGGCGCTGCCCGGCTCCGTACGGTGGGTGCCCCAGGAATCCCGCCGCATCCAGCCCAGGCCCATCCCCAGGGAGAGAACCGGGTCCCCGAGGTGAAGCCGGCCGGCGATCCAGGTGCTCCTCTGGCCCGCCGACGCCCATCCTTTCCGGTCGGTCTCGACTCGAAGGCCGGGCTGCGTGTAAACCTGAGCCTCGCTCAAAGGGCCGGAGACGTGAACACTGCCGACCCCCGCCTCGAGCACGGCGGCCGAGTCGCGGGCGAGCGGCCACTGGAACGAAGCTCCGCCCGAGGCTCCGGCTCCCGATACGCTCCACACCCTTTCGGCGTGGTCGCTTTTCTCGCCCAGGGCGATGGTCTCGGTGGCCGTCCCCTCTGCAATGCCCGGCCCCGCGGAATACCAGAGTTCGCACGTTCCCCCTCCCGCAGGCGATATGAGGCGGGCACCGAGTTCGACGTCGGAGTTCACCTGGCTCCAGCTCGATTCGGTGGACTCCCAGAACGCCGGCCGCCACTGGAGCGGAGACAGGCCCGGCACCGGCGTGTCCACGCGGCCCTTCCGTGAAGCGACATGCACCTGAAGCATTTCATCCCGTGCCGCCCCGGGAGCGGCGAAGCGGACGGCGAGCTCCACGGATGCCGGTGACCGGCCCGGGAAAGCGGGCTCGGGGCCAGCGTGGAGGGCAAGGGATTCCAGGTTGGAGGACGCAACGGCGCTTGAGCGGGCACCCAAAAGAGCGGCTCCGGCAAGGAGGAGCGAGAGCAACCGCATGAGCACCAGATTCCCCATCCTCTCCCGGACAGGTTGGTAATCACTGGTTCACCTGGATAACCCTTCTACTCTTGAGGGCTTCTGTCTCCTTCCGTGGGGTCCGGCCGGCTTGCTCCGGCGTGCAACGCTCCTTTTGGACGGTCACTCACCACGACAAAAAGAAAGCGGGAGAGGCCCGCTGACAGGAGCCTCTCCCGGCTTCGCATCACCCTACGAGCCGCTGCCGGCTGACCTTGCGCTACGCCCTCCTGCGCCGACGGGTAAGCTGAACGTAACGTAGGATCAACCGGTCCAGTTCGTCATGCAGCTCGGGGTCGTCTTCGTAACGAACCCCGGTGCGTGTGTAAAGCGTCTGCCTAAGTTCCTCTATCCGCCGCTTAACCGACTCCGCTTCGCTGACTTGCGTCTGCCCGCGCTCTTCGCTGATCACCCCAACCCCTGCCCTTTCAGGTGACCCAGCAGGGAGCGTCAAAGCCGGCCGGGCAGCAGCCGAGGGGTGGCGTCATAGCTACCAACGCCCGCCGTGCGACGCGAACGGCCCACCACCCCCCCTTTCCGCAACGGGGCCGGAAAGCCATCGCAGCCCCGGAGAAACATGCATCGCTCCCATTCAACGAGATGAGTTGTTTTCCTGCGGGATCCGAGAAACTTCAATAAGCGGATCGACTTCCTTTTGTTGGTTCAGCAGGGAACAGTATGGTCGAGTTGCGAATCTCTTCCTCCGTCTTTCCAACTTCGTGAAAGGGATGGATGCACCGGTGCTCGTGCACCCGCGGCCGCGACGGTGGCGGCCGCGCTCTTGCCGGGCCGTTTTGGCCCGGGTTATTCGACCGGCGGCATCAACGGCCCTGGCGGCCACGGTGTTTTTCTGGGGCCTGCCGGTCGCCCGGGCTTCCGACGTGGCAGCGGCACCCCCCTTTTTCTCGGCGCCTTTCTTTGCGTCACCGCCCCTGAGCCCTGCCGTCGCGGGCATGGGGGGCGCCGCCGCAGCGTGGGTGGACGACGCATCCGCCCTCTACTACAACTCGGCGGGGCTCACTCATCGCCGGTTCGAGGCAGGTTTCACGACCGCGGTGCAGGAAGGCAACGGCGTTGGCGATCCGTCCGAGCAGCTCGAGCAGTTCCGCCGGCTATTTGCCGATCCGGCCTCGGC
>JBFMCJ010000522.1 GCA_040754675.1 Bacillota bacterium | reverse complement strand
CCGATGACCCAGGTCGTCCAGTTCGGTGACGGGAAATCCGTCAAGCTCGCCGGGCGCGGCGGACTCCTCGGCAACAACGGCACCGGCCGGCCGCTCGCCGGAAGCGTTTGAAACGCCGGCGCCGGCCGCCGCAGGCAGGAAGGACGCCGGAATTACCACAAGCGTACCGGCCAGGATGGCCAGCGCCATGGCTATGGCCGGCCATACCCGGATGCTGGTGCGCCACCGCATGGTACTCCTCCCTCAAGCCAGCAGAGTTTGGGACCGGGCCGGAGGGCCGGCAGAAGAAAAAAAGCCCCCTCGCCGCGCCGACGAGGGGGCACTCCCTGCCTCTTTTCAGCCACGGCCCTTTGCCTTACCGCGAGGCTCCGGAACCGAACCGAGGCGGGCGACCTGGCTTACCGGCCGCATCGCGCGGCCGGATCACAGTTGCGGGACAGCACCGGACTTTCACCGGTTTTCGCCATTACTGCCCTGCCATCCGGGGCGTCGGGCACCTCGGTCCTCGCTGCCTGCTCAATTGTAAGGTACCTTGCAACCGAGGCACATTCTAGGTAATCAGCGTCGCCGTGTCAACCCGCCCGGCCAGTTCGCCGCAGGCCTGGGCCTTCGTGAGTTCCTCGCGTGGCCCGGGCCAGCAGGAGCTGCCTGAGGTCCAGCCAAGTCCTGGAGGGAACGCCCTCTCCGGGCAGCGGGCATCACACTTGCAACCGTTACAAACCGTCCAAGGTTATATGTACGGCCCGGCCCGCTGGGAGAGTCCAAAGGGGTGCTTCGATGGAGGGTTGTGCGGTGAGGCGTATTGTGCTGCTCTGGCTCCTCGTGTTGGTAACCGTGGCGGTTGGTTCGACTTTCGCAGCGGCCGCGGTGAAAAACGTCATCCTGTTCGTCGGAGACGGTATGGGCATGGCGAGCATCGACCTGGCCCGGACGGTCCTCGTGGGCAGCGACGGGTACCTGGACTTCGAAAGGGCCGAGTATGCAGGCATCCAGAAGACGCATTCGGCCGACTCCCTGGTGACCGACTCGGCAGCGGCTGCAACGGCGCTGGCCACCGGGTTCAAGACAAACAACGCGTGGCTCAGCATCACGCCCGACGGCCGCTCGGTCAAAACCCTGGTGGAAGCGGCCCGGGAGGCGGGCAAGGCGACAGGACTGGTCACGACCGTTACCATTACCCACGCCACCCCGGCGGCGTTCGGCGCGCACACCACTTCCCGGGACGAGCTGCCGGTGGCCGATCAGTACGCCGCTTTGAAGACAGCGGACGTGTACATGGGCGGCGGTCTTGCGTTCTTCGTTCCGCGATCCGCACCCGGCAGCAAGCGCAGCGACGAGCGCGATCTGGTGCGTGAGTTTCAGGAGGCCGGCTACTCTTACGTCTCCAGCCGGGCGGAGCTCTTGTCGGCCTCCGCGCCAACCGGAAAGCTTCTCGGGCTGTTCGCCGAGGGGCACCTTCCGTATTACATCGACCGACCGTTCCTTGGCGTCGATGTGCCGACGCTGGCCGAAATGACTCAGAAGGCGCTCGATATTCTCAGCCGCGATCCCGAGGGCTTCTTCCTCATGGTTGAGGCCGGTAAGCCCGACTGGGCAAACCACGGCCACGATGCGATGACGGCGACCATGGAGATCTACGAATTGAACGAGGCGGTCAACGCCGCGCTGGATTTCCTCGAGGTGGACCCCAGCACGCTCATCGTCGTCACGGCGGACCACGAAACGGGCGGCGTGGGGCTCAGTGTGGGTAAGTATTTCATCAAGCCGGAGGTGCTCAAGCGCCAGCGGGTCTCGGCCGAAGTGCTGGCAGGTCTGGTGAAGGGCAAGGGTGACCAGGAAGTGGCGCAGGTCATGGCAGAGTTTGCCGGCCTCAGCGACCTGACGCCCGAGGAGCTCGCCAGGGTGAAGACCGCGTCGGCACGGGCCATTGCCGAGGTGATCGCCCAGCGGGCCCAGATCGGGTGGACCACGACCTCTCACACCGGTGAGTCCGTGCCGGTGTATGCGTTTGGCCGGGCGAGCTACCTGTTTGCAGGGGTCTACGACAACACGGACGTGGCGCGCAGGATTGCCAGCGCGGCCGGGTTGGAGCTGTCTCGGTAGCGACGGCTCCGGGGAGCGACGTGTGACCGTGGAGCGTGAGGAAGGGCCGGCAGCGGCTGTTTACCGGGTGGACGCCACGTATGGGGTGATGGTGAGGCCGGGTCAGCGGGTGAGACCGGGCGAGGCGCTCGGCCTCACCCGCTCTCGCCTGAAGGTAAGGGCGGCCCGAGAAGGCCAGGTGCACCGGATTGAGTTCGACCCCGCCTCGCATTGCTACATCATCCACGTACTGCCGCCCTCACCCCGGCCCGGGGGTTCTTCGCCACAGCCAGATGGCAACGGCGGGTCACCAGGCACCGGCGGCGGTGCTCGTGATGCCGGTGAGCCGGGCTGCCCAGGCGGTCGGGACGAGGGCGCCGACCAGGCCCGTGGAGGAAGGCCGCAGGCTCGCCGGCCCGGGCAAGGGGGCCCGGGGGGCGAGAAGGATTTTGGGGGATTTCGTCGAACGCCCGCCCCAGGGTTTCGGAAAAGTTTGTCAGTGTCCGTTTGTCCTCGTAGAGAAGCCCACAGGGAACGTAGACGGACCAGGTCGGACCTGTTCAGGGCAAACCCTGCGTGAGCAGGGGGCGCAAAGCCGCAGGTCTTCGGGCGGAGCCAGGGGCTGCCGAAGACGGCTGGGTTGCCGGGTCCGGAGGGCAGCCAGGTAGGCCGGGAGCTTACCTGGGGTGGCGTGTGTTCGGCGCCTGGCCAGCCATGCCGTGCTGA
>JBFMCJ010000521.1 GCA_040754675.1 Bacillota bacterium | reverse complement strand
GCCGCCGCGCCCCCCTGGCCACGGCGGCCAGCTTTCCCTCCTCGAGCGAATACACGGTCAGCAGGCGGTCTGCCTCACCCAGATCGCGGCTGCGCAGGATGATACCTTCCACGTGATAGAGGGCCATGCAGGTTTCCCACGGCGGCAACGATTTCGGCCCACCAGCACCCCTGCAGGCGGCCTCAGCCGCGCAGAACTTCGTATTCAGAGCATTCCTCGCTCCCCGACGGGGTTCCTGCGTCAGATTGTTCCGAATTGAGTTGCATCCCATGCCTTGGCATGGTAGAATGTCCCCGTGAGGATTTGTCGTCTTTAAAGGAGGGAGAAATTGGAATGACCCGCGTTAGGCTGGAACGGAAGCGCCGCCGCATGACGGCCTGGGCATTGGCGTTGCAGGCCCGCGTCCACCCGTCGGACTTGTCCAAGATCGAGGCCGGACGGCTGCGCCCCACAGCCGAGCAGGCCCACCGCATTGCGGAGGCGCTGGGGCTGCCGGTGGAAACCGTGTTTGACCACCGTGGTTGGCCCTTAGAAGCGGAATTGGAGGTGGTCTGAATGTCCATCCCTGCCAGCAACCTTGACCGCCAGCTCGCGGAGCTGAAACGCAGGTGGGAGCAAACCACCGACCCTGCCCTCCGCGCCCAACTCCACCAGCAGGCCAACGCCCTCCGCGCTGCCGAGGCCTCGGAGGCCGTTGCCAATACCCTGGTATACGGCAGGCCCGAGGGGGCGGGGTTGCAGTATGCCCGGAGTTACATGGGCGCCAACTGGACTCCGGCGGTGGCCCAACCACAACCGGCCTCCCCCGCACCGCAACTTTTGCGCCAAGTCCAACAGATGAAGCCCGCACCCGTCACCCCTCCTGCCATCCAGGAGCGCCCCGGCCAGACCGTGGACCTGACCCCCTGGCTCCGGGCTATCGGGCAGGCCCCTGCCCAGCCCTTCAACCTCCAGCAGTTGCAGCAGGCCCTCGCCCGCCCGCTGCCCGAGGTGCCGCAGGCCCGCTTCGCCTCTCCAGAACAATTGGGTCAATGGATCGCCCAGTTCCAGCAGGTGCAGGAGCCGTGGCTGCAAGCCGCGACGGAGTTGGCGCGTTCTGAAGCTGCGAGGCAGCTTCAGAACCTCCAGAACCAGTGGGCCGCGAGGGGGCTCTTGGCGTCCGGTGCGGCAGCGGCTCAAGAGCGTGAGGCGGCGACAGAACTTGGCCGCCAACTTGCCGAAATCCGCACCCGCGCCCTCGCCGACGCCGTGGGCCAGGCTCTCCAGGCCGGGCGGCTCTCGCTGGACGAGGCCGCGCAACTGTGGCAGATGGCATACCAGGGGCGGCAGGCCGAAGTAGATAATCTACTTCGCGCCCTCGGGCTCCAGGAGGAGATGCGGCAGAACTGGCTGGACCAGCTTGCCCGGTACTGGCAGGCGCAGATCGGCCAGTCCCAGTGGGCGCAGGAGCTTGGTTTGCAACGGGCCGCGCAGGAGTTCCAGCGCTGGGCCGAGGCCCAGCGCCTTGACCAGGCCGCTCGGGAGGCGTGGCTGGACGCCCTGCTTCGTGCGGGCGGACTCGCGGAGGAGGCCCGGCAGTTCGAGCGCCGGATGCCCTTGTGGGAGGCCGAGTTGACGGGTACGCTGTATGGGCTGCCCACCCTGGAGGCCCGCCGCCTCGCGGAGCAGGCTCGGCAATTTGACATCGGGACGGCCCTTGACTTGTCCCGGCTGGTGGGGACGGTCCTGCCCTACACTGGTGACATCATGTCCGCGTTCCAGCAGGCCGCCGGTCGCCCCTTGTGGGAGCGGGTGCTGCGGGAGCAGGAGCTTGCGGCGGATCGGTGGTACCGCCAGCAGATGCTGGACATCGAGCGCAAGCGCCTTGATCTGGAGGAGAAACGCTTGGCCGCGCAGGGGAATAAAGAGGGGCAGGAAGCTTTGAATCTGTTCGGCAAGCTGCTGTCCACCGATGTCGGTATCACCGACCCCACCAAGCGGGCGCAGCGCCGGGAAGAGCGGCTGAATTTGATCAACGCGTGGGAGCAGTTGGGCTGGGTGGACCGGGAGGCTGCGGACGCCATGCGCCGGGCAGTGGACGCAGCGCTTCCGCCCCCGCAGCAGCAGCCGAGCACGTTGTGGTCACGCCTGCTCAGCAGCGAGTCGCGTGAAGATTGGGAGAATTACTGGAGGACTTACTACCAACTCCGGTTCGGCAGGTGATGCCGAGCAGGAACTAGCGAAGCGGCTAGGCCCCCTGGCCTCCCTGCGAGGAGGCCGGGGGGTGTTCGCTTTCCTGCGGGGAGGAACCGTCGCCACATCTTGACAGGCGTGACTTGTGTGATTATATTCATAATAGCTGCACTATTCGCTCGGAGGGAGGTGCGAAGATGACACGGCTGAAGAGGGAGCGGCTGGCGCGGGGGATACCGGCATGGAAGCTCGCGGCGCAGGCTAACGTTCATCCGATGTATGTGAGCCAGTACGAGCGCGGCCTGATGGCGGCCTTGCCGACGCACCAGGCGCGGCTGGCGCGGGCGCTGGGGCTGAGGCCGGAGGAGTTGTTCGACGCGAAGGGTTTTGCTGTTGCGGTGGACGAGGTGCCGGAAAAGGCGGCGTCCTACATCTAGTGGGCCGGGGTTGTTTGGGCCTACCACATGTTGATACAATGGACAACGAGAGGGGGTGATGGGATGCTAGACCGGCCTGCCATGCTGAAGGTCCCCGAGGCCGCCAGGTTGTTGCGGTGTAGTTTGAAGACGGCCTACAAGATGGCAGCCGAGGGAACCCTCCCCACGGTTCGGGTGGGCAAGCAACTGCGTGTACCTGT
>JBFMCJ010000520.1 GCA_040754675.1 Bacillota bacterium | reverse complement strand
TGGAGGGCCGGTCGGAGACGGTGGCGGCGGCGGGAATCCTGCGTGACGCGCTCTTCCGCCAGCCCGGGGTAGAGAGCGTGCGGGTGTCCCGCGTGGTGCGTGAGGACGAATCGGGACTGTACGCGTTCCGGCTGGAGGCCCGGCTGGCGCCGCAGGGTTGGGAGGTGGGTGGTAAGTGACGGAACCGGTCGTGTTCCGGTTGCGTCGGCCGGGCAGGGCCCGGCTCGTGCTGGCGGTTGCGGCGGCGGGTTTGGCGTTGGCGGTCCTGGCGGGGCGGTGGGCGCTTTCGGAATACGGGCTGGCGGCACGGTCCAGGGCCAGCCTGGCCTCGGTGAGGTCGCAGGCGGCCTCCGCCGGCGCCGCCACGGCGCGTGCGGAAGCGGCCCTGGCGGCCTTCCGGGAAGCGTCGGAGCCGCTGGCGGTGGACGTTGGCACCGGGTGGGTGCTGGCGCGTCTCGAGGAGCTTTCGCGCGAGGCCGGAGTGCTGCTGGTGGCGGTGCAGCCAGAGGAGCCGGTGGACGGCTTCTTCCGGGGCCACCTGCGAGCCGTTCCATACCGGGTGGAGGCCCGCGGGCCCGGCCCGGGTGCGCAGTGCTTCCTCGCCCTGCTCGAGGGCATGGCCGGTGCGGCGGAGGTGCGGGTGCTCTCAGTTGCTGCGCCGGAGCAGCCCGGGTCGGCTCCCGGCGATGTCTCCTGCTCGTGCTTGCTTCTGCTTTATTCGCTGAACCCGCCCCAGCGGCAGGATCTTCTCCCGGCACCCGCGCCCCGGGACGACGTCTGGACCCCGCTCGCGGGCCCGGAGGCTCCTGAGGAACGGGAGGTGCCTGGCGTTGGCTCTGGCGGTTGAGGACCTCCTCTCGGCGGCGTGCAGGCTGGAGGCCTCGGACGTCCACCTCACCGCGGGCGCGCCGGCCATGCTGCGGGTGCACGGGATGCTGGTGGCGGCGGCGGAGGCCGCGGCGAGCGAGCTGTTTGACGGCAGGGAGAGCCTCGCGGAACTGCTCGCCCGCGAGCCGCGTTGGGCCGGGCCGCTTTCCGCCGCGGACCTGCAGGAGCTGGCGGCGTCCCTGCTCGGCGGTGATGGGACCCGCCGAGATCGGTTCCTCACCACCGGCTCCTGCGACCTGGCCTACCAGCTCCCGGGCCAGGCACGTTTTCGGGTGAACGTGTACCGCCAGCGCGGCTCGCCCGCGGTGGCCGCGCGGAGGCTTTCCTTCCGGGTGCCCGGGCTCGGGGAGCTGTTTGGGCACCAGCCCGGACTGGCCGAAACGGTAGCGCAGCTGGCTTCCCTGCCGCGGGGCCTGGTGCTCGTCACGGGAGCTACCGGATCGGGCAAGTCCACCACACTGGCAGCCATGGTCGTTCACGCGGTTTCCCAAATGGCGCGGCACGTTATCACCCTGGAAGACCCCATCGAGTACCTGATCGCGCACGGCCGCGGGCTGGTCAACCAGCGGCAGGTTGGCGAGGACGTCCCGGGGTTTGCCGAAGGGCTGCGCGCTGCGCTCCGGGAGGATCCGGACGTTATCGTGGTGGGTGAGATGCGCGACCCGGAGACCATTGCGGCGGCGCTGACGGCCGCGGAAACCGGCCACCTCGTGCTCTCGACGCTGCACACGCGCACGGCTGCGGCCGCGGTGACCCGCGTGGTAGACGCCTTCCCGCCACGCGACCGGGACCAGGTCCGGATCCAGTTTGCCGAGAGCATCCAGGGCATCCTGGCCCAGCAGCTGCTTCCCCGCGCGGGTGGCGGGACGCGCCTGGCGGCGGTGGAAGTCCTCCTGGCGACGCCCGCAGTCAGGGCTATGATCCGCGAGGGCAGGATTCAGGAAGTGCCCTCGGCCATCCAGACGGGCTCGCAGGAGGGCATGGTGCCCATGGACCGCGCGCTGGCCGACCTCGTCCGGGCGGGTCTGGTCTCCGAGGAGGAGGCGCGGGAGCGGTGCGTCATGCGGCAGCTCTTTGATTCTTATCTGGGTGGCTGGTTCCGCGTGCGTTAGAGCGTTAAAGGGGGTTTTGATTTGGAAAGCAACGGCAAGCGTGTGTTCATCGGCCTGCCGCGGCCGGGCGAGCAGGTGCTGGTGGCGGCCCCGCCGGGCGCGGTGTGGTGTGCGGTGCTGGCGTACGACGGGGCGCTGCTGCTCAAGCCCCGGTCGCCGCTGCGGGTGGCGCCGGGCGACGAGGTGGTGGTGCGCCGGCAGCGGGCGGGGCAGGAGTTCTTCTTCCGCGAGCGAGTGGTGGAGGGCCAACCGCTAGCAGTGAGCCTGAGCGTAGCCTCCGTGACCAGGGCTCCCCGCCACCGGGTTTCGGCGCCTGTCCGGGTGCTGCTCGCCGGGGGCGTTCTCCTGGATGGCGCGGCGCAAGACCTGAGCCAGGGCGGCGCACGGGTGGCGCTCTGGCGCCCGGTTCCCGAGGGCGCCGAAGCGGTGCTGCAGCTGGAAGGCCGCGAGGCCCGCTGCGAGGTGCGGAGCTGCTTCCCCTGGGCGGGCGGCTGGTGGTACGCGGGGCTGGCCTTCCGGGAGCGGGAGTCGGACTTTGCCGAAGCGGTCGGCCGGCTCGTGGCCCGGGGGAGCCCCGGGAAGAAGCGCGAGAGGGGGTGATGGAGTTGGCCAAAAAGCTCCTTTTCCTGGCGGTGCTGGCCACGTTCGTGCTCGGGCTGGCGGGCCAGGTGCTGGCGGAGGGCGAGATCGTGATGCCGCAGCCTCCGCGGCCTCCCGCCGGAGTCGGCGAGGGCCAGCAGAGGCTGGTGGAGATCCTCCAGCGCGTGCTCAACCTGCTCATGGTGGTGGGCGCGCTGGTGGCCGCGGTGA
>JBFMCJ010000519.1 GCA_040754675.1 Bacillota bacterium | reverse complement strand
GTTGCCAGATCCGACTCCAACCCATCTGCCGCGGCCCCTGGCAACCGGCTGCCGTAGTGGCTCCTCGCCACCGTAGGCCCTGTGGCTTTGTGCCCCTGGCTTTCGCCAGGTTTACCCTGAGCAGGTTCCGCGCCGCACTATGTGTCTTCGCTGCTGGACTACTTCTACAAAGGCGGCCCAACTCCTTCCATTTTCGCGGATCCTTCAGGGCCGCGCCGATCTTCTCGCGGGCCGCGTCCTCCTAAACGGGCTGCCGGCAATCTCCAGCCCGGGTGCCTCTCGCCGCGCGGCCGCAGGCCGCCTGGCCGAGAGACCGGCGAACCGGCAGCGATCCCGCCCCGCGTCCGTGACGCGCCGCCAAGCCGGTCACCGTCAGCTCGCCGCCCCACCGAAGGGCGTCCGTCGTGAGGGTGCCGGCCTAGCCGCTTCCTCCTGGCCCTCCAGGGAAGCACGATCGTCGAGCATTTCCAGCAGGTCTCGAATCGTTAACCCCTTTTGGGCCGGATGGCGCAGCGGCCGATCCAAATGAAGTTCGTAGCGGTTACGGCGGCCCTCTCTGTGACGGGTCAGGTAGCCTGCTGCCTCCAGGTCGTGAATGATCTTCTGAGCCGCCCGCTCGGTGATACCGACCCGTTCCCCGATCTCCCGAGCCGTTATGGACGGGTTTTTGGCGATGCACAAGAGCACCTGGGCGTGATTGCTGAGAAAAGTCCACTGTTTCATGCTGCTTTCCCCCGAAAGCCTCAGGATACCGGCTCAGGATCGTCCAGGAGCTGGTTGATGGATCTGGTATAGCGCACTACAATTCGTGAACGTAAATTCGTGAAAGTGGTGCACGCAGTGCAAGGTTTTCTCTCCTCGGCGTTGGAGAACCTCTTGTCACCCATGATCCTCTTCTTTGCGTTGGGGCTGCTGTCTGGCACGATCCGGTCGGATCTCGTGATACCCAGGGGCCTGGTCGCGGGTGCGTCCTTGTACTTGATGGTGGCCATCGGCTTTCGAGGAGGAGCGGAGTTAGCCCGGGAAGGGTTATCGGATCAATTCGTAGCCACGGCCAGCGCCGGGGTGCTCCTGGGGTTCGTCGTGCTCCCCGCCACCGCCTTCGCCATCCTCACGAAGCTTGGCCGCCTGGATCCCGTCAACGCCGGCGCGATCGCGTCTCACTACGGCTCTATCAGCGTCGTCACCTTCGTTACCGCTGCAGGTTTTCTGGTCCGGAGGGGTTTGTCTGCGGAAGGCTTTATGACTGCGGTCATGGCGCTCATGGAGGCCCCGGGAGCCATCAGCGGCATCCTGCTGGCACGCCGGTACGGTCGCCGGCAGGCCGACCCGGGTCAAGACACCACCTGGGCCGCCGTTCGGGAGACCGTGCTTGGCGGCCCTTCCCTCGTGCTGGTCGGTAGTCTGGTCGTCGGCGCTCTGGCCGGGGAGAAAGGAGAGCGCCTCATGGAACCCTTTGTGGTCGAGCTGTTTCCCGGTGCACTCTCCCTCTTTCTGCTGGAGATGGGCCTGACAGCGGGCCGGCAGGTGGGCGACTTTCTCCGGGTCGGTCGGTTCCTGGGCACCTTCGGTGTGGTCATGCCCCTGGTTGGCGGCGGCCTCGGGGTACTGATCGGCTCCCTGATCGGCCTCAGCATCGGTGGGACGACGCTGTTTGCCGTCTTGGCCGCCAGCGCCTCCTACGTCGCGGCACCTGCGGCGGTGCGCCTGGCGCTACCCCAGGCTAACCCGGCCCTATCTATCACGCTGGCCCTGGGAGTGACGTTTCCGTTCAACGTCCTTCTGGGCATTCCGCTGTATTACACGATGGCCAGCTGGCTGCAGAGATAGAAGGGGTGGTCAGCAATCTCGACGGCCGTGCGCGGGCCGCACACTCGGCACCGCCGGGGAGGAGGCATGCCATCCTCATGGCTCTGATGCGCCGGCGGCGGGCTCGGCAGTTTGCGGTCATCGGCCTTGGCCGGTTCGGGTCCAGCGTGGCAGCTAGCCTTTACCGGCTCGGACAGGAGGTTCTGGCGGTCGACACCTCCGAGGAACGCGTTCAGGAGGCGGCGCCGCATGTCACCCATGCCGTTCAGGCCGACGCCACCGATGAGGAGGCCATGAAGGCGCTGGGCATTCGCAACTTTGACGTGGTGGTGGTGGCCATCGGTGAACTCGAGGCGAGCATCCTGGCCACCTCCGTGGTGAAGGGTCTGGGTGTCCCGTGTGTGGTGGCCAAAGCGCTCAGCGAGCTTCACGGGCGCGTGCTCGAGCGCGTGGGCGCCAACCGGGTGGTCTTTCCGGAGCGGGACATGGGCATCCGGGTCGCCCACAGCCTCGTGTCCGGCAACCTCATCGACTACGTGGAGCTGGTGCCCGGCTGTAACATCGTCGAGGTGATAGCCCGGCAACCTTTCGTGGGTCGTTCACTGAAGGATCTGGACTTCCCCGCCAGGTACGGCATCAACATTCTGGCCATCAGGCGGGGCAACCAGGTTATCGCCGTGCCGGGGGCGGACACGGTCTGGTGGCCATGGGCGAGGACAACCGGCTGCGGGTCATTTCGTCGTCGCCCGTTTCATGAGCAGGATGGGCTGAGGCGGTCCCAGTCGTGACGGCCCTTTTTCCACTGGAGCCGGCGACAGGAGTCGAACCTGCACGCTCCCGCTTACAAGGCGGGCGCTCTGCCGTTGAGCTACGCCGGCCCGGGAAGGCTTACGGGTACATCTCTTGCTCGCGCCGCTCGAGGTACCGCTCGAGCTTGCGCTTCACCCGCTGGAGCGCGTTGTCCACCGATTTTACATGGCGGGAGAGGTCGTCGGCAATCTCC
>JBFMCJ010000518.1 GCA_040754675.1 Bacillota bacterium | reverse complement strand
ATTCTCGTCTCCATGTGCCTCGAGAAGACACTGAAACTGTCTCGCGTCATCACCACCAGACACCTTAGCCAACCTGCCCTTTTCGAACTCGAGGACCACGGGTTCGCGAAGCGATCCCACGCCAGCGATCGAGGAGTCAACCACAAGCTTACCTTCAGCCGTCCCCTCTACCACGGC
The DNA here is from genome assembly GCA_040754675.1 of Bacillota bacterium. Taxonomy (NCBI): domain Bacteria; kingdom Bacillati; phylum Bacillota; species Bacillota bacterium. The sequence continues at coordinate 2,636 of JBFMCJ010000518.1, read as the reverse complement.
CACGGCCGCTTCTCCATCCGGAAAACAACAAATGCTTCCCGGGCGGAAAACACCGTCAAGACGGAAGGCAGATCTGCCCTCCACAGACAACCTGAGATGGCAACCACCAGGTGTCTCCACCCGAACCATCCGAGCTTCGGTGAGGACCCTGGCCACAGCCTCAGTGATTCTGCCCACCAAAGCATAGTCCGCGGTGGCCGCACCGTGTAACATGGTGTCCACGCTGATTCCAGGCAGTCCCACATACTTCACACCCGCGCGCAACGCCGACCGCACTGCTGCCGTATGGGCCATGGAGGTGCTACAGGCCAGCAGCATCAGGTCCGCCCCGCGCAGGGCGCTGGCAGCAACCCCGGGGGGTTCGTGGCCACTGGCATGGCGCGGCGTGAACATCACAATGGTCGGCTCCATCCCCATCGCAACGGCCGCCGCTGCCAGCGCCTCAATCACGGGTGTGTCCACGGCGGTATCCGTGACAATCGCTACCTCACGGACACCTTCCGCGTTAAGAGCAAGAGGGACGCAGGCCGACCGAACCAACTGCATCATCGGCGACACCACATATCATCTCCGGTTATGCTTGCCTTGCCTGGCCCATCTCCCCAGCGTCGTCAAACCCTGAGTGCTCCGCGGTCCAGAATTACGCGGCCGTCAAGCTCAACTACCGGGGCACGTATCATCATGTCAAGGTGGAGGGACGTCCGAACCTTCCCCCCAAATGCGGCACTCGTCCCTACAGCGATATGAACTGTCCCGAGTGAACCCTCGTCCTCGACCATCACACCCACGAGGCGCCCCTTGGGGTTCAACCCTATCCCCAACTCGGCGATGTTGTACACCTCGGGATCGCGTTGGCTCTCCAGCAGTTCACGGAACACCCGAGCCTGCTCCCCACCTGAGATCTCAGTCACCCTGCCCTGTTTAACCACTACCCGGATGGGGTCCCTGATGAGCCCGATTTCCGGAACAGGGATGCTGCCGTCCACGACGATGACACCTTCTGAAGTCCCCTCAACCGGAGTGATGCGCGCCTCCACATCAGGGGGAGTCCCGAACTCACCAGGATTGTGGATGAGGCCCGTCAGTGCTGCCCCCTGCCGCCCTTCCAGCCCAAGCCGGATGTCGGTCCCCAGGTCGGTGTACACCCTCGCCTCCTTCGCCGCGGTGAGCATCTCCGCTACCTTGCGGACCAGGCGTGCCTGGGCCTCGAAATCCACATCAATTGCACCCCCTATGAGCGTGCTCTCCTCATAAGAGGGCATATTGACCACCCGGGCCCCGGCCTTGGTGGCTTCCACGCGCGCCTTCGTGTGAGCTATCGACCACGTGGTCGGCGCGAAGATGACGTCGGCCTCGCGCATCGCGGCCGCAACGTGCTTGGGGATTTCTTCGTTGTGCATCCGTCGCGGTATCATGATGCTAACTACGACCTCAGCTCCCACGGCGTGGCAAGCTGCAGCAACTGCCTCAGCGAGGGACAGCTTATTATAATCTGTCACCACCAGGGCCTTCTCTCCCGGCTTGACACCGCCGCAGATTTCTACGAGCTTTCGGGCGTTCTTCAGAAGCTGGACTGATTTCATGACTGGCAACCCTCCCCCTGATGGTACGGCTACTTCCGAAGGCCAAGCTTCTCGGCAATCGCAACGCCAGTCTCGTAATATTCCTTCAGGAACTTCTGGAAATCGGCTTGGTTCAAGAAGGCCGCAGTTGCACCTGCCTTTTCCATCTCCTTCTGGAACCCCGGATCGGCGCACACCTTTTGAACGGCTTCCTCCCATGCCTTAACCACATCTGCAGGAAGCCCAGGGGGCCCGCTGATTCCGTTCCACCCGACCAGTGTCACTCCAGGGAACCCTGCCTCTTTGGTCGTGGGCACGTTCGGAAGCTGAGGCGCCCGCTCGGGTGTCGTGACAGCAAGTGCCTTGATTTTGCCAGCCTCAATCATGGCTACGACTTCGCTCAGGTTTTGAGCCGCCAAGTGGACGTGACCCCCCGCCACAGCCGTGACCACGGCTGCCCCACCCCCGAGCACTACCCGGGTGAGCTTCGTCGGGTCTATCCCTGAATCCTGACACAATTGGGCTATGGCAAAAGTCGACGGACCCCCGGCACCCGATGTCCCGTAATTATACTTCGTCGGATCTGCCTTCAACTCGTTGACAACATCCTGTAAGCCGTTCCACTTGGAATCTCCCTTGACGATGAACACCAAGGGGTTGACGTTGATGCGACATACGTGGGTGAGTTGATCCCACTTGTACGGCAAGTTGGGGTCAACAGCAGGGTTCAAGCTGCCCGTACTGGTTACGTTAACCAACATCTTGTATCCGTCAGGAGCGGCACCTACCACCTCCATCACGCCGACCGTGCCACTACCACCTGGCTTGTTGACCACGGTCACCGTCTGCCCCCACATCTCCTGCAGACGCAGCGCCAGAGGCCTAGCGACGACATCGGTTGCGCCACCCGGGGCAAAGGGGACTATGAGTTCGATCGGCTTGGACGGATACTTGCTCTTCACCTGCTGCCCTTTGCAACCAAGGGTATTAACGGCTAGCAGAATACCGATGAGCAGCACCACCAGCATTCCCAAGCGCTTCCTCAGCATAAACTCCGTTCCTCCTTTCAAGCTT
>JBFMCJ010000517.1 GCA_040754675.1 Bacillota bacterium | reverse complement strand
GGGTGGCGGCGGAGCTGCTGGGGATGGGAGCGACCCAGGTCCTGTTGACCACCTGCCGGAAGTGGTCGGTGGTGGTCGGGGTAGTGGGTGCGGGGGGCGGGTTGTTTCCCGGCACGCACGGTGCGGGAGGTGGTCCGCCATAGGGAGCGTGGCGGCGGTGGTACTGGCGGCCGGCGTTTCTGCGCGCCTGGGGCATGCGAAGCAGCTCTTGCCCTGGGAAGGAGAGCCCCTGCTGGTGCACGTGGTGCGGCAGGCGCTGGGTGCCCGGGTGGACCCGGTGATCGTCGTGCTGGGTCACCGGTTCGGGGAGATGAAGCAGGTGCTGGAGCCGCTGGTGGCCTCGGCGCCCGGCCGCCTGCGGCTCGTGTACAATCCCTCCTACCTGGAAGGCGGCCAGTCCTCGTCGGTGCGCGTGGGGGTGGGAGCGCTACCCGGTGGTGCCGCCGGGGTGGTGATCCTCCTGTGCGACATGCCCCTGGTCAGGGCGGATCACATCGACGCGCTGGTCGCCCGGTACGAAGAACTCAGGTCGACGAGGGGGGAGCGGTCGATCATCGTGCCGAGTTGCCGCGGGCGGCGGGGGCATCCGGTGCTCTTTGGCCGTGGCTTTTTCGGTGACCTGGCGAAGGTGCAGGGAGACCAGGGGGGGCGTGCCTTGCTGCGTGCCCATCCGGAGGCGGTGGTAGAGGTACCGGCGGGGGAAGAGGTGCTGGTGGACCTGGACACCTGGGACGACTATGTCGGGCTGCTGCGGGGGGCCGGTTCCGGTAGCCAGGAGAGGAGAGAGGCGGACGGGCGGCCCGGCACGAAGGTGGTGGACCGGTGAGGCTGCGGTACAAGGTCTGGCTGGAACACGAGGAGCTGGGCAAAGCGTTCGGCGACGGCCCGCTGGAAATGCTGGAGCGGGTTGAGCGGTTGGGTTCCCTGCGTCAGGCTGCGGCGGAGATGGGGATGTCTTACAACAAGGCCTGGTATCTCGTGAGGAAGCTGGAGAAGGCGCTCGGGTTCCCGCTGCTCGAGCGCCGTTCGGGAGGCCGGCATGGGGGCGGCTCCGTGGTGACGGCCCGCGCGCGAGAACTCATGGTACACTACCGCCGTTTCCGGGAGCAGGTGGCGCAGGATCTGGCCGAGCTGTACCGGCGGAACTTCGCCCATTTTGGCTGGCCGGAGGAGCCGGACTGAGTCGTCGAAATGGGGGTGGTGGCATGGGGGTCCTGGAGGAGATCATCTCCACCGCGGATGGTGATGCGCCGGTCAGGGAAGTGAGGATCGGCCCCTTCTGGACCGGGGTGTGGAGCCGCAATTGCGGTCTGGCTTCCACGGTGTTCGAGCACGAGCACTCATCCGGTCCCCCGGTCCGGGAAGCCGGTAATCTCACCAGCATGACGGCTCGGGGGTTATGCAGCTACGGGGGGAGTGGCAGTCTGCTTGAGCGCAGCGTAGCTCTTGCTGCGCTGAATTCGCTCCTCGAAGTGGATCTCGCGCGGTGCCGTGAGGTGAATGCGGCGGACCTGTTGGTCGAGTGGGGCCAGGGGAAGAGGGTGTGCGTGGTGGGTCACTTCCCCTTTGTGCCGCAGTTGCGGGAGGTAGCCGGGAAGCTGTGGGTGCTGGAGAGGCGGCCCCGGGAGGGTGATCTGCCGGCTGGCGAGGCGGAGCGCGTGATACCGGAGGCTGACGTGGTGGCCATCACCGGCACGGCTCTCATCAACGATACCATGGACGACCTCCTGGGCCTTTGCCGTAAGGATGCCCTGGTCATGGTACTGGGTCCCACGACGCCTCTTTCGCCTGTTTGGTTCGACCACGGGGTGCAGCTTGTTTCCGGCACGGTGGTGACCGATCCACCCACGGTGTTGCGCTTGGTTTCTGAGGGAGTTGTGTTCAACCAGTTTCACGGTAGGGGCGTGAGGTTGGTCACGCTGGTCAAGGATCCCGGCATTGCGGGTTGAAGCGCAAAGATGCTCTGGCATGGGGGGGAAGACAGGACCATGGACAAGAAGGCTGTCATTCTGGCCGGGATCGTCGTGGGCCTGGTGGGAGCGGGGCTGGCTTGGTTGGGGAATCCGCCCAACATGGGCCTGTGCGTAGTGTGCTTCACCCGGGATGCGGCTGGTGCTCTGGGGTTGCACCGGGTGTCGACAGTGCAGTACCTGCGGCCGGAAATCATGGGGTTTCTCCTGGGTTCCTGTCTGGCTGCGGCGTTCGGTCGTGAATGGCGGGCCCGCGGCGGGTCAAGCCCTGTGCTGCGCTTTTTCCTGGGCATGGCCGTTGCCATCGGTGCCCTCATTTTCCTGGGGTGCCCGCTGCGGATGGTGCTGCGCCTCGCGGGCGGGGACCTCACGGCCCTTTATGGATTTGCTGGCTTCGCGGCGGGTGTGTACGTAGGTGTTCTCTATCTTCGGGCGGGGTACTCCCTGGGGCGGAGCCAGCCGCAGCCCCGGGTCAACCGGTTCCTGGCGCCGCTTTTCGCCCTGGCCCTGCTGTTCCTGCTGGTCACAAGGCCATCCTTCGTGTTCTTCAGTGCCAAGGGCCCGGGTTCGCTGCACGTGGCGGTGCCGGTGGGGCTGGTCGCTGGCATGGTGGTAGGGGCGGCGGCCCAGCGCACGCGCCTGTGCATGATGGGTGGCATCAGAGACGCCATTCTACTGCGGGACTTTCACCTGCTTTCGGGTTTTGCGGCCCTCTTTCTCGCAGCGCTGGCGGCGAATGCAGCGTTGGGCAGGTTCCACCTCGGGCTGGCCAACCAGCCGGTTGCCCATGCCGATGGTCTCTTTAACTTCCTGGGCATGGCTGGCGCCGGCTTGGGATCCGTATTGCTGGG
>JBFMCJ010000516.1 GCA_040754675.1 Bacillota bacterium | reverse complement strand
TTCCGCCAGGTGGCCGCCCAGGCCGTCGCCGAGCGCCTCGCGGGCCCACTGGACGAGGTGTTCTTCCACCTGCACGGGTACCGCACCGAGTCAGGGAGGGGAGGCGTGTGAGTCAGCAGGAGTTGGACGCGCTGCTGAGTTCCGCAGAGCAGATCGCGGTGATAGGGTCACCCTCGTCGACGGCACAGCTGGCGATCGACGTCCTGGCACCTGCCGCCGTGCGCAAGTTGGTGGGCGAACTGGCGGTCTTCGGCTACACGCAAGACGGATATCCCCACTATGCCCTCGGCCAGATTACCAGCGTCACACTGCGCAACGTCTGGCACGAGGACCCCACCATGCGCAGCTTGATCCGCCAGCGTGGCCAGGTCGACCCCGTTAGCGCACGGCAGGACACCCACCTCGGTGAGATGTCCGTCAGCGCTGTCTTCATGAGGGACGGCACCGGCTATCGGCCTAGCTTCCTGGGAACTGTACCGCCCACCGGTACGCGCGTCTTCCTGGCCCGCGATGACCAACTGAGCACGGTGCTTGCCCATTACCGAGACCAACTGTTCTACCTGGGGACCGTCTTCGGCTCGACACCGCGGTTGCCCATGTGGTTCAAGCACTTCGACCAGGGACCCCACGGCGCCGGTGAGGCCTACCACCTTGGCATCTTCGGCAAGACCGGCTCGGGCAAGTCGGTGCTGGCCAAGATGATTCTCCTCGCCTATGCCCGCCACCGGGACATGGCCCTGCTGGTGATCGACCCGCAGGGGGAGTTCGCCAAGGACGCTCGTGGCTCGCCGGGCGGCGGCTTCCCCCTCCGGCTGGACCTTGTGCTGCGCCGGCTTGAGCGCGAGCCGGTCGTGGTGGGCGTCCGGCAGCTGGTCCTGGACCGCTGGGACTTGTTTGAGGAGATCCTCTACGAATCGGACTTCTTCGAGCAACTGACCATCCCCCGGGGTGAGAACCGGCGCCTGGCTTGCGGCGCGCTGCGGGATCGGCTGGACCGCTCGGGGGTCAAGCTGGCGGACCTGCACGGCCGCAGGTCCTTCGAGCAGGCTTGGGCGCTGCTGGGCGACGAGCGCATCCAGCGCGTCTTCTACCGTAGCGAGGGCTCGCGCGAGCGCTTCCGGGCCGCCTACGAGGAGGCCGACCCCAACGAGTTCTATGGGTTGCGGTGGCTGCCGCTGGCCCGGCTGTTCCAGTGGGAACCCGGCAAGCAGCGCGTCGAAGCCCTGCTACACGACATGTTCACGCGCTCGCCGCGCCCGCTCGTCGTGGTTGACCTCTCCGCCCAACAGCAGGGTGACCTGCTCTGGAACGATACCATCCAGGCCTTGGTGATAAAGCGGCTGCTTGAGGGGATCCGCTTCGCGTCCGAACGAGCGTACCAGGGTAACCGCAGCCTGAACACCCTAGTGGTCATCGACGAGGCGCATCGGCTGGCACCGCGGGAGCGCCTCGAGGACGAACACCGTCAGCGCATCCGGGATACGCTCGTGGACGCCGTGCGCACGACGCGGAAGTACGGCCTGGGCTGGATGTTCATCAGCCAAACCCTGGCCAGCCTCCACATGGAAATCATTCAGCAACTGCGCATCATGTGCTTCGGCTTCGGCCTGGGTCTCGGCAGCGAGTTCGCGGCCCTGCGGGAGCTGGTGGGTGGCGACACCACCGCCCTCGACCTGTATCGCCTGTTCCGTGATCCTCACAGTGCCTTCGACCCCGCCGGCCGCCAGTACTCCTTCATGACGGTGGGACCGGTGTCGCCCCTCTCATTCGCGGGGACACCGCTGTTCTTCAACGCCTTCACCACGCCCGAGGAGTTCCTGCGGGCCAACCGCCTCACCGGCTGAGGGAGGGGAAAGGGATGACGGAAACCGGCCCCGTGGACACCGCCTGGCTGCGGGAACAAATCCTCCAGGCCCTTGAGCGACAGGGGTTCACCCTCGTAGTGGACGCCCGCGGTCGCCCACGACTGCTGACACCGCACGACAAGACCGGCCTGCAGGCCGTGCACGCCGCCGCGCGCGAGGCCCAACTGCGCCGCCACGCCCGGTTCCTGTTCCGTTTCTGGCCTAGGGCCCGGCAGCACCTGGCAGATGGGCGTGAGGTGATCCCGGAAAGCATCGAGCCGGTGCTGGAGCCCGCGGACGACGGGGAGGCAGCTGACCTCTTCCGGTTCTTCCGCCTGGTCTATTGGTCCCTCCCGTACTTCAAGGGCTACGGCCGTCGACTGCGCTTCCTCGTGCGCGACGCCGCCACGGGCAAGCTCATCGGGCTGCTGGGAATGCAGAGCCCGCCCATCGACCTCGGCTGCCGCGACCGGGCCCTAGGCCTCACCCGTCCCGACAAGGTGGAGACCGTCAACCGCTCACTGGACGTCTACACCCTAGGCGCCTTGCCCCCATATAACCTCCTCCTAGGGGGCAAGCTCGTCGCCATGCTCGCGGTCTCGGCGGAGGTGCGGGAGGCCTACCGTCGCCGCTACGAGGGAGCGGTGACGTGGTTGCAGGGCCGGCGGCTTCCGGCGGACCTCCTTTTTCTGACCACCACCAGTGCCTACGGCCGCTCCAGCATCTACAACCGGCTGACATTTCGCGGTCGGCCGGTGGCTGAACCCCTCGGCTTCACGGCCAGAACCGGTACGTTCCACCTACCGGACGAACTGTTCCCCCACATCCGGGCCTTCCTGGCCCAGCACGGCCTGGACCCGCGGACGGGCTTCGGCTACGGCCCCCGCCGGCGCCTGCAGTTCGCCGTCCTGGCGATGCGTAGGCTGGGCCTAGACCCCGAGCTGATCGTCCACGGCATCCCGCGCCAGGTATTCCTGTTCCGGCT